>PWND01000185.1 GCA_003557965.1 Bacteroidales bacterium
CTCCGGGTTTGAGGTTTGATAAATTTCCTGAGTCCGGATGAGTTTTTCATTAATTTTATAACGCTCTTTTATTCTTTGGTTTTCACATTTTGTTTTTGCAAAGCGGGTGTCCTGTTCGGAAAACAGGAAAAGAAAAGGCTGCTTCATAATTAATTGTGAAGCAGCCTTTATATAATTTATCAATAATAATTTCTATTGATAAGCTTCATTTTGTACAAGGTTTGGATTAACGTCAATCTCTCTTTGAGGGATTGGCAGAACAAGCCTTGGATGGTCAAAAGATAATACAGTACCTTCTTGCGGGCCATCAGGAATAATCACATCTCTTTGGAATCTTCTTGAGTCTTCAAGGAGTGTTCCTTCAAAGCATAATTCTCTGTATCTTTCATCCCAGATGTCATCAATAGTAACGTCATCCCATGCGGGAATCCCTGCTCTTTCACGAATCGCATTGACGTCGTCAAGAGGTGCAGCACCAATAGAGGAACCATTTCTAAGGTTTGCCTCGGCTCTTGTTAAAATCATTTCCGCAAGGCGAATAACGTTAATATTAGCATCATACTTACCCCACTTTGAAGTCATTATATTACCTGCATCTGTGCCAATTCCAATATAATACATATCGGGTACATCTGAAATAGTGATAATATCAGGGTCATCAGTAATTTGAGCTCTCAGGTCATCAGGGTGGTCGTCAAACATTTCCAGGTGCATTTCCTGAATATGAACATCACCTCTGCCGTATCCTTCAAGGCTTGCAAAGAAAGTTCCAATGCCATCATTTGCTCTTCCTGCATTGCTGGTTGCAGTTTGAATTATCATGAAAACATCTTCAGATGTATAGGTGTCGTTATTGAATGCTTGTCTTGGGGTATCATTCAATGCATCATATCCGCCAAAGTTATCAATAACAAAGTCAGCATGCTCAGCAGCTTCTTGCCAGTCACCCGTAGCCATATAGGCTCTTGCTAAGAATGCTGCGGCTGCAGAAGCAGTTGCTCTTCCGTCGTTTGCTCCGGAGGAAGTATAGTCAGCCAGAAGATCTTTTGCAGTTGAAAGCTCAGAAATAACAACTTCGTAAACATCTTCAACCGGATCTCTTGGCCTGTAGTCGTCATCAGTAATACCAGCGGTAGGGGTCAATACCAGTGGGACACCGGGATGAGAATTGTCACCGCCGGGGATATAAGGTGATGCATAAAATTTAACAAGTTCAAGGTATAAAATACCCCTGATGAACCTTGCTTCACCTTCTACTCTGTCTCTCACGTTTTCATTAACCACATCAAGATTATCCAAAACATTATTAACTAAATCCATCGCGTGGTATGCTCTGTTCCATTTAGCAGTAATAAATCCGTCATTAGGGTCCATGCTCTTTGTAAACATTTGCATGTATTGAATAAAAGTACCAATCCATTGAACTTGTCCTGAATTTGCAACAAGATCACTGTGGAATATACTTGTTCCTGCCCAAAGCTGAGGGCCTGCAATTAAGTCATAAGCTCCGTATAGTGCATTAACAACGCCATCATGGTCTGAATAGACAAAGTCGTCGCTAATTGCCAACTGAGGTTCTATATCCAGAAAGTCATCACAAGAATTGAATGATGCTACCAGGAATATTAAACTAAAAAATGCTATTATGTTTTTTGTTTTCATATCTTATTTTTTTTAAAATTTATAAAAGCACAAACTGTAATGTTAAAATCTAACATTTAGTCCAAAAGTAACACTTCTGGGTTGTGGTGCTGTGAAAAAGTCCCAATTTTGCTGTATATTGCTTGATTGAGTACTAAGGTCGGCAGTATTTGGTGAGCTAACCTCAGGGTCCCATCCTGGGTAATTAGTTAGTGTATATAGGTTGAAACCTCTTACAAACACTCTGATAGTTTCCATTCTAAGTCTTTGCGAAATTCTGTTAGGTAATGTGTATCCTAAAGTTACATCTTTTAACCTTATATATGAACCATCAAAGATGTGCATACTTGATGTACCATATCCGTTGGCCATAGCCAATCTTGGTTCTGGGTAATATGCATCGTCGCCTGGCTCTTTCCAGTGGTTTTCATAGTAAAAAACTGTTTGGTTGTCAAATACAGCCAGGCCGCTGGCTTGCCATAAGAAGCCATGGTTAAAGATGTCATTGCCATAAACGAATTGAAGCATAAAGCTCAGGTCAATGTTTCTATATGAAAACGTATTTGTAAGTCCGCCCCAGAAGTCAGGATTAGGATCACCTACAATACGGTTTGCAGCTTGTGCAATATCAGTAGTAGTTTCATCACCTTCTTCGTTGAGATAAAACAGTGCGTCACCGGTTTCCGAATCAACGCCTGCATATTCTTTAGTATAGAAAACACCAATAGGTTGTCCTTCAACAACTCTCCAAACACTATATTGAATTATTTGATCGTCGAGATCAGTTACAATATTGTTGTTTAGGGCTATGTTGAAACTTGTATTCCATCCAAATTCGCGGTCAACATTAACAGTGTTTAACAGGAATTCCCAACCTTTGTTTTCCATTTTACCAACGTTTTTATAAACGTTTCTGTAACCTGTAGTAGCAGGAATTTGAACTTCTAACAACAATCCTTCAGTGCTTTTAATATAATAGTCAATTTCACCTGTAATTCTGTTGTTTAGGAACCCAAAATCAATACCAATGTTTGTTTGAGTTGTTGTTTCCCACTGCAGGTCAGGGCTAGGCATGCTGGTTGATAAATAACCGGCTAATCCGGCATAGTTGCTACTTCCATATAATCCCCTGGCAGCATAGTTGTCAATTTCTGAGTTACCGGTCATACCCCAGCTAACTCTTGGCTTAAGGAAGCTGATAATTCTGCTGTCATATAAGAAGTCCTCGTTGGTAACGATCCAGCCGAATGAGGCAGCAGGGAAATAACCATACCTGCTTTCACGTCCGAACCTTGACGAGCCGTCTCTCCTTGCACTTAGTGTAAAAAGATACCTGTCAAAAAACTTCATATTAGACCTTGCAAATATTGAATTATAGCGGTATCCGGTTCCGTAAGCACTTGCAAAAGTTATTTCAGAAGCACTTGCAATTCTTGTAAAGTCATCACTAGGGAACCCGGAAGCCTGCATTGATGCAAATTCCATGTCAGCTTTTTGTAAGCTGGCACCCACTACAAGGTTAATATCGAATTCGTTGGCAAGTACTACATCGTAAGTAAAATAATTCTCAAGGTTATATATCCTTGATTTTACGTAACGCTCATATCCAAGTCCATCATGTCCGCCTGTATCAGTTAAGCGTCCATAATAGTTTACTTCTTGCTGGTTAAGAATATCCACACCACCTTCTGACCTGAATGATAGTCCAGGGAGGATATCAATTTGAGCATAAATATTACCAAAGTTTCTAAATATTTCTGTGTTAAAGAAGCTATGTTCCTGTACTACCAGGCCATTTTCATATAGCGTTCTTCTGTTTAGTTCACCTGTTTCAGGCTCGTGTGTTGGGTCGAGTGGGGGCAGAGCTACCATTTGCAGAGGTGATGCGAAAGCTCTGTCGTGAGCTACCCTGAAGTTTCTTGTTCTGTTAAGGCTCATGTTCAAGCCAAAAGTCAGATAGTCATTTGCTTTTTGGTCGAGATTTAGCCTACCACTAATCCTGTCAAATGAGTTTCCAACAACAATTGCTTCCTGATCAAGTAAAGATACAGCAGCATAGAATGTGGTTCCATCAGATCCACCTGATGCTGAAATATCAAACTGGCGAAGGCCTCCATTTCTTAACGCCTGATCTTCCCAGTTGGTATCCGGCCCTTTAGTTATATCATCAGGATTGTCAATGTCGCGCCAATAAGGGAAAACATCATCCAGTGGAGTCATCCATGCATCCGGATTTTCCGGGTCATAATCGTACCTGTTATAAAAAGCAGTTTCCCAGAGATCAAGATATTGCTCTCTGTTTAGGAAACCAAGTTCATTAGAAGGAGCACTAAATCCGTACTGAGTTGATACATTAAACTGTGTCCTCCCTTCTTGACCTCTTTTAGTAGTAATAAGGATTACGCCGTTTGCAGCTCTTGAACCATAAATTGCAGCAGCCGATGCGTCTTTTAGTACTTCGATTGACTCAATGTCTGCTGTGTTTAAATCTGCAAGGGGGTTTGTAGGCTCATTAACGGTTGAACCAAGGTTTTGGCTTTGAACAGGAACACCATCAATAACGATTAGTGGCTGGTTGCTGGCTGAAATTGAAGATGCGCCTCTGATTCTTGTGCGCACTTGTTGCCCTAACCTACCACTACCTGCACTAATGTGAACACCTGCTGCCCTACCATGAATAGCAGTTTCAAAACTTGGCATGGTATGGCCGCTAATATCTTCAGAACTTACTGATGATATGGAGCCGGTCAGCTCAGTTCTTAGCCTTGTACCATACCCTACTACAACTACCTCCTGCAGCGTTGCTATATCAGGCATCATTTCAACATCAATTACATTTCTCCCTTCCACAGCTACTTCTTCAGTAGTCATACCCATGAACGAGAAAACCAATGTTGCATCAGGACTAACACTGATAGAGTAATTCCCTTCCTCATCAGTGATAGCACCCACGGTGGTGCCTTTTACCACAACAGCCACGCCTGGCAATGTTGTCCCGTCAGAAAAGTCAGTAACAGTTCCTGTTACGGTAATTTCCTGTCCTGTCAGTAATTTACTGAACAAGAAAAGACATGTCAAAAAAACGTAAAATTTCTTCATATTGTTTAGGTTTTGGTTAATAGATAACTCCGGTTAATGTTTTGGAGTATGAAATTATTATTTCAAATGTATGAAATTTTTTTTAAAACACAATATCTCTAAACAAAAACTCAAAATACATTAAATAATAAACATATATAGAAGTTAAGGCACATCCCACCACAGTCTGTCTGTAATTTCAACTCCTTGTGGCATGTTATCTGAATTAAACTGGTTTTCCCTGCCGGGGTATGGATATCTTCTTGGATGTTGTGAGCCAATAAAACTTCCCTGGGCTACACTTAATACCGGATAGCCTGTTCGTCGCCAATCAGCCCATGATTCAGGGTTTAGAAACAATGCAATGTATTTTGCATTCATGATTTTTTCAAGAGATATATCTTCAATATTTGTGTTTTCTTCAAACCATTCTTGACCAAAAACATCAAATTGCTGTAGTGATGCAGCAACACCTTCTTTGTAGGCATTTTTTGCATTTTCAATCTGGCCGGTTCTGTAATAAGCTTCAGCTTTAATAAATTTTTGCTCGGAATATGTTAAAAAATAAACAGGTGCGCTTATTGATGCTACTCCCGGCCCCAGGTATGATGCTGCCTGGTTTGCTTCTCCCGGCCCGCTGCCAAGATAAATTTGATTAGCATTCTTTGTAACAAACACTGGTAGCCTTGGGTCATCATTATTCCTAAGCAGATTTACAAGCCTTCTGCCAACTCTTACTTGTTTAATGTTGCTATCAAAAGTATATCTGGGGTTAGGCAGGTCAGGATGAATGTCGAAAGGGAAATACAAGTTATCGTTGTTTCCCTCAAACAGTACACCTTCATTTAAATATGATAATGTATGATTGTAATTCTGATCCTGGTTAGATATCTTTAGCGTTGTTCTTAACCTAAGTACATAAGCCGCTTTAATCCACTTATTAAGATCTCCTTCATACATATAGTCAATTTCCGGGTCAGTAATTTGCACATTGTTGCTTATTGAAGATTCGAGCAGGCTAATTCCATCAAGTATGAGGTTGTTTATTCTCTCATAAACATATTCCTGATCGTCATACACCGGTAAGCCGCCCTGGTAGTAAAAAGCAGCCTCATCATAAGGGATGTCACCAAACACATCTGTAGCTATAGAAAACAAATAAGCTTGTAAAATATGTGCAATTCCCAGGTGAGCAGTAGCATTAAATTCAGGAGCATAGTCAAAAATTGTTTTTAGGTGTATATAAGCCTCAAAGTAGATTCTTTCCCATGGATGATTCAGGTAGTCAGGATTAACCTCATATTTGTCGAGCCTTGAATAATTGCCGCTAACACCTGCCAAGTGCTGCACCCACATATTTGATAATCTTCCAAATTCCTGGCTTTGCAGCATTGCTATCATGTATTGAGCAACAGGCAAAGCATCATCAATTAACTCTTCTTTATTTATACCGGGTGGGCCATCTTTTTCTCTGCAGGATGTTACAAAGAAAAAAACAGATATAATGAAAGAGATTAATACAATTGAAAAAATACGTTTTTTCATAGCTGTTAAACTTTTTTTATATATACATATATTCTTATACTATCAATTAATTATTAACTTTTCAGTTACGCTTTTATCATCGCTTATAGCCTTAACAAAATATACTCCGGATGGAATGTTTGAGATATTTATATGAACTTTATCTTTATTTTCAACTGACTTTTCAAAAATCATTTGTCCTGAGATATTATATAGCCTTAGTATCGAATAATTATTATTGTTAAATTCTATATTAATATTGCTTGATGCAGGATTAGGATAGATTTGTATTTTGCCTTTTTTGCTGTGCTCAGCAATATCAGTACTGGTAATAAAAATATACTGCCCTACAGTCAAAGTATCTGTTCTGCCTTGTGCATCTTCAACAATTAATGAGATTTCTTTGTATCCGGTATCTGAAAAAGTAACATTTACAGGTTCAAAATCATTTGTAATAACTTGAGATGGATTAGCATCATCACCAAATATCCAGTGCGAACTTATAATATTAATTCCATAGGACTTATTTTCAAAAACAATTTCAGTATCAACCTCTGTAAAAATTCTTGGGTTAGATGTAAATGCAGCAACAGGCCCTAAGTTTGATGTTTGATGATAAACCTTAATTGATGGGTTATATTCGTACTGGGTATTGGACCCAATTTTTTCCCAGTCGTCATTTTCTGATTTTAACCATGCTACTCCCTGGTTGATATATGGGTGTACGTAGCCGTCTATATAAGCTTCCACAGGAATTGGGAAGTTGTAACCTGGAGTATGGTATTTAATTTTTACAAAATAGAAATCATCAACAACCGCCGGCATCTCAACGCTGTAGTATCCCGGAAAATCGCATTCAATATTTGATTTATGAGCAACCATATTATTTAAACTTACCAATTCACCGTTTTGATCTATTTCTGCATCGTTATAAATTGTTATTTCAAGAGTGGTATTTGTTGATGTAACGTAGGTTCCAACTTTGTTTATTCTTTTGTTTTGGCCTGCAAAAAGTTGGGTAGCTACAAAGCCGGTATTATCACCTTTCCCGATACTTCTTATCCACCCCATTTCATCATAGTAGCTAAGCCTTTCATTATCTGTTAAATATGGGTATGCAGGATTAGGATTATAATCCGGGAAGTAACCTGCTGTATTAGGAAAATAATTATCCTGGTAGGCAATGTAGAAGTAACCTTCATTGCCCCATGAGCTACCCCATGAATTCTTAACAATCCATGCCCCGGTACCACATTGGGTTTCCTTATTGTCATCCCATCCTAATAGTGTTACAGCATGTCCGCCTGTAGCACTACCATCCCTGCAATAAGTGAAATTTGATTCATCATAATAGCTTCCATCCCAATGCATTGATGTGTACATAGCACCATATTGCATAAGATGTTGTTTAATAATATCAGTTTGTTCGACAGGCAATAATCTTGCCTGATCAACAAAAGCGTAAGAACTAATATTTTGATGACAAGTTGAGTTTTGGTTAAAGCCTGAATATGGGTGATCGTCGTCTAACTTCATTCCGTCGCGCCTGGTAGCATAAGCCATTGCCAGGGTAAAATTTCCTCCGCTTACCGGGTGCCACTCACCGCCATGACATGTTACAATATGCCTTTCTGACAGGAGTGTTTCTTCTTTTCCAAGCATCAGCCAGTATGATTCAATAGCTCCTGTTGCACCAAAAGCCCAGCATGTACCATAAGGCCCCTGATTTTTTACTTCTGAAATATAATTCATGCCATCTACATCTCTTAAATCAAAATGTTCAGGTAATTCATCCATTAAATTAATATTTTTTAATATAGTGCTGAAGTTTGGCATTACTGGAGATGGTACTTTCCCAAAACGTGAATAGGATTCAATATATTCTTTATTACCCTCTTTTAGGTTTAATAGATACTCTTCAAACTCAGGGTTTAAAGGAGCCGGCTGAAATTTCTGAGAGACTGCAATAATTGGAAGTATCAGAAATATTAGTGTTAATAGGTTAGTTGGTTTCATCTGTGTAAATTAATGTTATCAAATTGATTATTAGTATTATGCGTATTCATGTATTCAATTTATGGTGCTTTTATCCCGATGGAACCCTCATGTTTACACATGCACTTTT
Source organism: Bacteroidales bacterium (assembly GCA_003557965.1). Classification (GTDB taxonomy): domain Bacteria; phylum Bacteroidota; class Bacteroidia; order Bacteroidales; family UBA7960; genus PWND01. The sequence goes on from PWND01000185.1 coordinate 8,369, forward strand.
GTATATGTTTAGTAGATGAGGGTTTCATCTGTATAAGTTTGTTAATATGGCCTATAGCTTGTTTTGCAAATACGGGAGAGATTTTGAAACTATTAATGTTGCTCATTACAGTGTGAAATAACTGATATTGTTCCCGTAAACTGGAATGTGTTATATTGCTCTGGCCAGGTTTATTTTACATAATAAAGTTATTGTTGTGAATAATTAAAAAGATTTGTTAATGTCCTAATTGTTAAGATACCTGGTATTCAAATAGGGGAGGCTTAATAAGGCCTCCCCTGAATTTTGTTCAATCAAATAGAAATCACAATACCAAAATTAATCACCATATTCTGGATTTTGGTCCATATTAGGATTAGCATTACGTTCGAATTGTGGTATTGGTTGAATAGCCCTGTAATCATCAGGTTGCAACTCAAGCGTCAGTGCAAAGTGGTCGTCACCTGTCCTTATTACGGGAAGGCCGTTTCTCATCAGGTCAAAGAATCTGTGTCCTTCACCAACTAATTCTTTACGACGCTCAAGAAGAATGCGGTCAAGATCTACATCACCAACATCATTATCCCTGTCTGTACGAATGTCATACAGCTCTTTAAGATATTGGTTGGCTGCAGCCTGGTTTCCTGATTTAAGTGCTGCTTCAGAAGCAATAAGATAAACCTCTGCAAGCCTGATAACCCTTGAGTTATTTATCCTTGTAGATTCACCTGCTTTTCCGGGATATTTAGCAACATAACCCTGTCTGTAAACAGGCACTTCTATAATATTACCATCTTCATCTTCTTCTTCTTCATAACCAATAATAACGCGTTCGTCATCCTGTATAACAGTATTTCTGATATCATCAGGGTCTTCTTCCATAAGTTCAATGAAGCTGTCAGTAAGAGTAAGTGCGCCATATCCACCTGGTTCCCAAAGATATCCTATGCCTTCACGGTCAGAGTTTTCTTGAGGAGTAAAAACAACTTCAAATATGCCTTCGGATGCATAGCCTTCAAACCATGATTCTTCGTACTCCTCATAAGTAAGTAAGCTGTATGGCCCGTTTTCAATAACATCTTCTGCCATATCAAAAGCAAGGTCGTATTGCTGGTTGTAAAGATAAACCCGGCTTAAAAGAGCTTTAGCTCCCCAGCTGTTTATTGTTCCATCAGTTACCCTGCTATCAGTAAGTAAAGGTATAGCTGCCAACAAATCTTCAATAATTTGGTCATATAACTCACCCACTGTATTGCGTGCACGGTTTTCGTCAGGAGGAATTACTTCCACAGCTAAAACTGCTGCATTATCATTTGGGCTGCCATTAGCTGGCATTGGGCCGTAAATACGAACAAGGTCAAAATGGAATAATGCTCTTAATGCCAAAGCCTGGCCCCTGATAGCTACTTTTCTAGCTTCTTCTGCCGGTGTTGTTGCTGGCAGGTTATCAACCAGAGGTAAAATGGCATTTGTATTCATCAAACCAAAATAAGGCCTTGTCCAGAATCCGGATGTACTTGACTCCGGTGTTTCTATATATCTGTACTGACTGCCGGTTCTTTTTCCGGGTTCAAAAGTCCTGACATCGTCACCTTTAACATCACCATAGGTGAATATATCAGCTCCATAGTAAGTTGCACCACTTGTGCGGGTAAATAGCATACTATATACACCATTCATTGCAACTTCCGCATCATCTAATGACTGAAAAGCCATTTCCGGTGTTAGTGCTGTTGACGGCTCAACTGTAAGCCAGTCTTCACTACATGCGGTAAAAACAAATATGCTTAATATTATAATTATATGTTTTTTCATTTTTTTAAAATTGTTTTAGTTGATTAAAAATTAACTTCTAAGCCAAACGTAAGAGTTCTCATCGGTGGCAACTCTGAGTAATATTCTCCTCTAGCACTAACTTCAGGATCCATAAATCCTACTTCTGACCAGGTTAACAGGTTATGTCCTGAGAAGAATAAACGCAAGTTGTCTATTCCTACCTGGGTAGTTAAATTCTGAGGCAGAGAATATCCAACGCTTAAGCTTTTTAGCCTTAAGTAATCGCCATCAAAAACTCTGTAAGATGACATAAAGTTTGTTTCCTGTGGGTTAGTGAAAACATATCTTGGGTTAACCGTTTCGTCACCCGGCTCTTGCCAGCGGTTATCAAACTGATACTGAGTAACAGAGCTGTGCCATGTCATACCATCATCGTTAAAGAAATAATGTGGTGTTGCATAAATTTTTCCACCAACACTAAATGAGAATAAGAATGATACATCAAAGTTTCTGTATGTAAAAGAGTTATAGATACCGCCAGAGAAAGTAGGATCTGTAGAATATAATTTCTGAGGAGTAGCTTCGGTTCTGTCCTTAGTGGTTTCACCGGTTTTATTGCCATCTTCATCATACAGATACCACATACCCATTCCATCTTCAGGGTCAACACCGGCCCACTCACGCAGGTAAAGTGTGTTATATGAGTATCCTTCACTTAATATGAAAGGCCCTTGAATAATATCTTCACCATCATATAGTTTAAGAATTTCATTAACGTTTCTTGACAAGTTAAAGTTTGTTGTCCAAACGAAGTTGTCTCTGACAACGTTAGTAGAGTTGAGGCTTACTTCCACACCTCTGTTCATCATTTCACCAACATTTTGCCATACAGAAGAGAAACCAGAAACCCTGGATACAGGAACCTCAAGTAACAGGTCAGTAGTTTTGCGTTGGTAATATTCTATATCAAGCGTGATTCTATCAATAAAAGTAAAGTCTGTTCCAATATTTACGTTTTGACTTTTCTCCCAGCTAAGGTTAGGGTTATATACTTGAGTAATACCCATTCCAGGTGAGTTGTTATAACTATAGCCATAACCATATAATGCCATGTGGCCGTACCATGCAGAAGGCAAAGTACCGTTTGTACCCCATGAACCTCTGATTTTCCAGTCAGACAGCCAATTGCTATAGGCGTCAAGGAACCCTATTTGTGTAAGCCTTACAGAACCTGATACAGAGTAGAAATCTGCCCATCTTTCATTTGCACCTAACTGTGAACTTCCGTCACGGCGATAGCTTAAAGACAGGTAGTATGTATTGTCATAATTATAGTTTAACCTTGACAGGTAAGAGTTCATTCTTCTTTGATCCCACCAGTTGTTTGCACCATAAGGTTCAGCGGCTACTGCTAATGCGCTTAATATTGCATTAGGATAGTCATGGCCATCAGCAGATGTTTTCTCATCATATACATCCTCAAACTCATAACCTAAAATAAAATCAATATTATGAACATCAGCAAAAGAGTTTGTATAATTCAAAACAGTAGAAGATGTAAGTGTGTTGAAGATACGGTGTCTTTTGTGTCCATATCCACCATGCGTTTCACCATCACTTGATATTGGCGACCAATACCTGTCTTCATCCTGGTAGAAAGAGTCATAACCAAGAGTTGAGCGAAGGCTAACTCCTTCAAAAGGCGTTATTGCAAGGTAAACCTGGTTCATACTACGGAACACATTTGTAGTCTGCTTGTTTAATGGCAGGTCTCTTACAAGGTTTGGATATGCCCCGCCAACAATATTTTGATTATAAGCTCCTTCCTCATCCCAAATCGGGAATAATGGGTTTAAGTAATATTGAGTTGCGAATACAGGGTTAACATAAAAAAATGCTCTGTCAGGAATTACATTTTGAGATGATTTTGACAAAGCAGTGTTAATACCAAATCCTAAATAATCATTAGCCTGATGGTCTAAGTTTAACCTACCGGTAAGACGCTCATAGTCATTCCTGATTGAGTAGCCGTCCTGGTGGTTATAGCTGAATGAAGTAAAATACTGAGTACGCTCAGTACCACCGGATGCTTGCAATTCATAGTTTTGTGTAATCCCTGTACGGAATAGCTCATCCATCCATGCATAATCGCTTGCAGGCCTGTCAGGGTCATAATCACCAAAGCGCATAGCCATTTGATTCTCAGCATACTGGGTTGCTTCATCACTGCTTAAGCCCTGGTAAAACACACCATGGTTATAAAAACCTTCTTCTTTAAGTGTGTAAGTATCCGCCTGGCTTGCTAACGGGAAGTAATCAACTGCGAAATCATTGAAACCGACAGATGACCTTACTCTGAACTGTGTATCACCTTCACGGCCTGATTTGGTTGTGATAAGCACTACACCATTAGCAGCACGTGACCCATAAAGAGAAGCAGCAGCAGCATCTTTCAGAATAGTAATACTTTCAATGTCACTCGGGTTAAGAGTTGCCAAAGCACTACTACTACCGGAAGTGTTCTGGGTTAAGCTTCCTCCTGTAACAGGAATACCATCAATTACGTAAAGAGGTTCATTGGAAGAGCTAATAGAACCTACACCACGAATACGCATTTGAACAAAAGATCCGGGCTGTCCTGAAAGTGTACCTACCTGAACACCTGCAGAAGCACCAGCTAATGCTTGTTCGATAGATGTAATTGGCACTCTTTCAATTTGTTCAGATTGAACAACAGAAGCCGAACCGGTAAATGCTTCGCGGCGTGTAGTACCATAGGCTACTACAATAACCTCATCCAAAGCTCTGAATTCTTGCTGAAGCGCAACATCAATAACATTGCGGCCATCAACAGGAACTTCTTTTGTTGTCATTCCAACAAAAGAGAATACTAAAACGGCGTCAGCGGTTGTGCTAAGCTCATAATTCCCGTCAATGTCTGTGATACTTCCTTGTGTTGTCCCTTTAATGACAACAGAAGCACCGGGAATTGTTTCTCCGCTTTCAGCGTCTGTTACAGTACCTGTAACACGAATTTCCTGCGCGAAAACTGACGATGCAAGAAATAGCATAATTCCACAAATAATAAAAATTCTTTTCATCATGTTGTTTTTTTTGTTAGTAATTAGGTGTTAATAAATTTAATTTAACATAATCTGTTTATGTTTTGATTAATAAAATTATGAATAAAAAGTGTTCAAATATATAAACTTTTTACGTAATTAAACAATATTTTAGTTAATAAAAATATTTTTTTATCGTTTGATATATTTGAAAATGAACAAAATTTTTATTCAAAAACTCTACCAACTAAATTTGGAGTTTTTAATATTCAGAATATCAGTTAAATAATTAAGTCTGAAAAAACTCCTGAAACTTCAATGTTTATTGACAAAATATGGTTTTAAGTGTGTTAAATAATTGTAATTTTTTTTATACTTATTACACTAAGCTGATATATGCTCTTTATGTCTTTTAAGGCTTTTATTTATTGAAGACCTTTTACAAAAAAAATCGCCATTCAAAAATTTTATAATATAATGACTATTTTTACAACCAAATGCTTGTTTAAATTGTTTGTTTCTTACTAAGATGCAAACGGAATAAGCATAAAACAAGAAAAATAGAATTATCAAAAGAACTAATCATGACATTTAAAAAAGCATTATCCTTTGTTGCTGTTGTATTTTTCAGCACTTTGCTGTATGCCCAGGTACAGCAACATAAAAGTTTATACGTAGAAAAAGAATTATTAGATTCAAAAGTATTGAAAAATACTAAAATTTTATTAGAACTTTCTGAGGAGCAAGTAGATCAGAGGGAATTTTATAAAAACTATGAAACGCCTCCGGGAGAAGCCGAACATGCCGGCTTTGCTGTTCAGGTAAATACTTCACCGGCTACCGGCGGATATTATGAAATAATTAATGACAGTTTGCTGATTTGGAGAGTGAAATTAGAGTCACCCGGCGCACTTGGAATTGGTGTATTATTTGACGATTTTCATTTAGATAAAAATGCTGCGCTGTATATTTATGATACATCAGGAGAGTATATTGCCGGAGAGTTTAATTACAAAAACAATAATTATAAAAATGTTTTTTCCAGCCGTATTATTCCCGGAGAATCTGTAATAGTAGAATATATTGAGGTAATTGATGAAAATCATTCACCCGGATTAAATGAAATACGCTCAAGGATAAATATTAAAGAAATATCATACCTGACTTCAGGATTTGCTAATGATGGTAAAAATATCGGGAATGCAGAAGAGTGCCATGTAAACATTAATTGTTCAGAAGGTGATTTGTGGCAAAACCAAAAAAGGGGAGTAGCCAGAATATTTATGAGGGTTGGAACAAGCTATTTTTGGTGTAGTGGTTCATTAATTAATAATGAGCTACAGGATGGCTCTCCGTTGTTTTTGACTGCAGCCCACTGTGGCAGCAACGCAAGTGCAAATGATATGAAGTACTGGCAGTTTTATTTCAATCTTGAAATGCCGTCTTGCTTTAATTTTGGGCACATTCCTCATAATGTGCTTTATGGTTGTAATAAATTAGCGGAAGGGCCTCTTTTAAACGGCTCTGACTTTAAATTATTGAAATTACACCAAAAGCCTCCTGCCGGATACAGGCCATATTACAATGGGTGGAGCAGGCTTGATGAGCCGGGAATGAGTGGTGTAGGTATTCACCATCCCGGTGGTGATGTAAAAAAGATATCAACTTATAATGAGCCTGTAACTTCTGCAAGTCCTGTTGTTAGTGGGCAACCTATGGCAACAAATTCTACATGGAGAGTTACATGGAAAGAAACATCAAATGGATGGGGAGTTACACAGGGTGGTTCGTCTGGCTCTCCCTTATTCAATGAAGATGGTCTGATTATTGGCTCTCTTACCGGGGGCTCATCAAATTGCAGTAATACGACTTTCCCTGATTTTTACGGGAAAATCTATTATCACTGGGATAGAAATGGTAGCGGGTACTCAGAAGCATTGCGGCATCACCTTGATCCCAACAATACCGGGATTACTGAATTACAAGGACTTGACCCATATAGTGGCAGTTATCCTCCTCCAGGTTATGTTAATGTTGAAATGCTTGAGGATGATCAGGCAAGGATTTCATGGACAAGGCCCGGGCAGATTCCGAACAAACCGGGTTGGCATTCTTATTCTGAAACATATACACATGTTAGCTGGAGTGGCCCTGAAAGAGCTACTATTTTTAAAGCCGAGTACTTTGACTATACCTACCCGGTGGTGTTGTCAAAAATATCTCATTTATTTGTTGAGCACTCAAGCCATCCATGGCAAAGCCAGGAATTTAGTTTTAAAATTTACGATCATACCGGCCATCATGTGAGGTATGAATCACCCGTTCTTGTGGCTGAGGATATGGTAGAAGTTATTTATGAGCTGGAAAGCCCTGTCACTTTTAATGATAAGTTTTATGTCGCAGTTAAGCCTGTTCATGAAAACGGGCACCCCACTTCTGCTTACAGAAGAATAAATTACGGGCACGGGCTTTCTTATTATGGAAACAGCTCAGACTGGATTGTAGCCGGAGATGATCTAAATCAGTATGTGTTTCTATCTTCTATATATATAGAATCTGATTATTCAAAAACTTATGAAGATAAAATGCCTGGTAATATTATAGTGAAAAGTAATAATAACTATATTAATGAACTGGTTGAAGTTATTGAGCCTTTTTCTGGCTTTGCTGAGCTTAAATGGGATTTAGATCCTGCCGGATATATAATATATAAAAATAATGATGTTTTTCACAACGTAAATGGGGGCTTAAACTTTGTTTTCGACATTGATCCGGATGCAACCGGATATGATGAGTTTTATGTTACGGCAATTTATGATGGTAATTTTGAGTCAAAACCTTCTGTAAAGGCATACCTTCACTATGATGATGCTTGTGATGAGCAAATTACCTCTTATCCGTTTGCTGAATTGTTTAATGCTGCTGAATTGCCCGAGTGCTGGATAGTATCACCTGAAGATGCATGGGAAATTTCCGACAATTTAGAGTTTGGAGATTTTTATTTAGAACCTTACGAAGGTGATAATTTTATTCACACAATACATCAAGGTGATAAAGAATCAAGTATTGCATGGCTGATAACACCACCTATGGATTTTTCTGATGTTGATAATCCATATCTGCGCTTTATGTTTGACGGAGTAATTTCTGGAGAAAATGACAACTTCTCTGTATTTGCTGAGGTAAGCAATAATTCATTTAATAAAGTATGGGATTCAAGTGAGCATCCTGATTTTATAAAAGATGATAATGGTGATTGGCTGGAGGCTGTTGTTGACCTTTCGGTGTACTCTGATGAAATAAGGCTTGCTTTCCTTGCAGATTTATCAGGCAGTGGCTTTATAGCTATTGATAAAGTGGAGGTGTTAAGCTCGGATGGCTATGTTTATAGCCTTAGCTTAGTCCCTGCTCCCTTAAATTCAGGTGAAGTATATGGAGCAGGTAATTATATTGCCGGAGAAATAGTAAGAGTAGAAGCTGTCCCTAATGTGGGTTATAAGCTGCAGAGATGGGAATATGAGGCTGATAGTTTAAGTAATGAGAACGTTTATGAATTTTTAATGCCTCATAATGATTATTCTATTACAGCAAGATTTATTATGTATGATCCTACAGGCATTTCATACTTTGGCCTTGATACAGAAGAAATAACTGTAGCGCCAAATCCTGCAAAAGAGTTTATTAATATTTACTTTCCTGCTGACTTTGATCCTAACAGTATAAATAGTACTTATATTTATAACTCAATGGGAGCAAGAGTTGTAGAATCTTCACAGCTTCAGATTACTGGAAACAAGGCTGTAATTAACTTAAGCAATAAGAATTTACAAAGAGGTGTTTACCTGGTTGTTTTTTATACAGATAAAGAAAGATTATCTGTTAGGGTGGTGGTTGGTTGATTGGGGATATGAGATATCGGATTTCGGATATGAGATTTCGGAATTGGGAAATTGGTAATTTTGGATTGCTGATCGCGGATTTCTTAATGGTTGATTGATTTTTTAACCACAGAGGTACTGTTTCTCTGTGGGGATGTCACATTTTTGTGCACCTTTGCACAGAAAGTTATCCTACCTTTCCCCACATTAAAC
>PWND01000002.1 GCA_003557965.1 Bacteroidales bacterium
AACAATATAAAGGACTTCAGGGTGTTTGTCCACGACTTTGGTCAAAGCAGATATTACTGTTTCTATTCCTTTGTTTCTGCTAAGCAGACCAAAAGTGAGAATGACCTTACGATCTTCGAAGTTGTATTTTTTCTTGATTTTTTCGTGTGTTAAACCCGGATAATCAGGAACACCATGCTCAATGAGAGCAATTTTTTCTTCAGGTATATCATAAATGGTTTTCAAAAAATGTACTGCCTTATGGCTCATTACAATAATTCTTTTTGCAATCCTTCCTATTTCATGTACGATGTTCTTTTGTACAAAAGAGGGTTCACGCAAAACTGTGTGAAAAGTAACTATAAGAGGAACTTTTAACCTGTGAAGCATAGGCAGAATATAAACGCCATCTTCACCTCCGAAAATACCAAACTCATGATTTAAAATGCATGCATCCGAATCACTAAAATTAATATATTTTGCAGCATTGATGTAGTCGCGTTGATGCTCCTGGCGAATAGTGAATTTTACCTCTTCGGGGTATTCGAGGGCGTCCTCCTGGCCGGGATTGTTAAGGGCTATAACATTAGTGTGTTTAATTATTTCTTTATCTTTTGTGTTAGAAACAATAGCCTTAATCAGATTATTGGTAAAAGTGCCTATGCCACATTGCCGCGGCGGGTAGGTGCCTACATATGCTATTTTCATAGTTTTGACAGTTTTATTATAACGTATTGTAATCTAATAATATAGGAGTTGTTAAAAATCCTACTCAAAAGTAACAAAACTTTTGATAAACTCATACAAAGCGTTTTTTTATCATTTTGACCCCTGTTAATCAGGCCGTTAAAAATTTTTTTTATAATGACGCAACGTTTTGATGTTTTTTTTCATCTATATGAATAGAGAAACCATTCCGGGGCATTTATCTCTTATAGCAGCCAACTTTACCTGGTTTATTTTTAAGCCGGATCTCCTCAAAAAGCCAAATTAGCAAAGAATGATGCCCCGGCTGGTTTACTCAAAAAAGACTTGAAAAAAGGAAAAGATGAAAAAGAAAAATATTTTTTTTGCTATAATCATATATTGCATTTTGCTTGGTATATTTTTGCAGTTTGCCTTTGATTATTATGTTTTAGGCACAGCTGCATATGTGATATTATTTTTATCCGGCATAGTTGCCGGATATGTTTGCTCTAAAAAGCAAAGCATCAAACAACGAAAGGTTTCTCCTTTATTATATGCAGTTTCTATACTGCTTGGTTTGGTTTTAATATCGGGTTTTACGGTAATGGCCGCACAAAACTTTATCACCCTGCATAGGGGTGAAAAGCTTATTCACAACATTAACCACTATCAACAAGAAAGCGGCCATTTACCTAAAACCCTGAATGAGCTCGAACCGGAATATCTCGCTTTTATTCCTAAAGTAGCCAACGGTATGAATGGGGAAAGGTTCGTCTACGCAAACGGTAGAGAGCAAGACGATTTTAAAAGGTATGTGAAAAACACTCATGGCACAACTCTTGGAAAAGACGACTATTATCTTAAATTTAAGTCGTATTTCGGAGTTGTTTATTATTATGATAGTGTTTCGCAACAATGGAACTCTTTACAACAATCTGAAGAAAAGCAGATCATTAACCCTCAAATTGCGCTTGCTGATTTTTTTTCAAGGATTAAAATGCAGAGATAAGAAAAAAGTTTTCAAAGCAAGAAATATTAAAAATCGTTCTTAATTTTTTGTTTAAAACAACAAATTAAAACAGTTCATAAAATCTAAATAAGATTTCACTGGTTTAAATGGTATAATAATTGTGTTTGTTTTGTATATTTGTTTAAGCTAATTTGGAACAAAGAACAGACAAAACCAGTGGAACCCGTTGAAAAGATTATAAAAGGCTGTCTTGAAAACAGAAGAAAAGCGCAAAAGCAGCTTTATGACCTGTTTTCTGCTAAAATGTATGGCGTTTGTATGCGATATGCAAACAATCATCATGATGCACAAGACATATTGCAAGAAGGGTTTGTTATTGTTTTCAACAAGTTGCACACATTTAAAAGCAAAGGTTCTTTTGAAGGTTGGGTAAGACGTATCATGGTCAATGTAGCTGCTCAAAAATACCGTGAAAAAATTTCACACCTGAGAGTTGAATATATGGATGATGAAAAAGAGAATTTTGAGCAAGCAGTTGAGTGCCGAAAATTTGAAGTAAATGAATTGGTAGATATTATACAAACATTGCCGGCACAATACAGGATTGTTTTTAATATGTATGCCATAGAAGGGTATGCACATAAAGAGATTTCTGAAGCTTTGAACATTTCGGAAAACACTTCAAGGTCAAACTTTTTCAGGGCAAGAAGCATACTTGTTGAAAAATTAAAAAAAGAGGAAAAGAAAGCAGGCTTATACAAAGCCTATATTAACATAAAATAAACTGCTGAAAATATAAGTATAAGCAGAAAGAGTATTTACAATTTTGAAATGAACAGGATTTTGTGTTTGGTCTTAAACTGAAAAGATGAACAAGAGTAACGATTTCGAAAAAGAGCTTAAAAAAGCATTTGAAAACTATCAACCCACACCTCCTGAAAATTTGTGGTAGGAAATTGATAGTAATTTAGGCAGGAATAAAAAGCCTGCATGGAAGGGGTATGCAAAATATGCCGCTGCAATAGCTCTTTTAATAACCTTCTCCTGGGGAATTCGTGAGATTTTTGTTAGTACTCAATTGTCGGATCAAGCAAAAACAGTTCAATTTGATGAATTAACACTAAAAACCCTGGAGCCAATAACCATCTCTGAGAAAATTAAACCGGAAGTATACAAAAAAGAAACCCCCGGCAAACAACAAGAATCAGCAATACTTATTGCAGAAAGAGCTACAGTACCAATCACTAAAGAAGAAAAAACAGAAGAAGATCCAAAAACATCTGCTGAAGATATTGGCAAAAAAACCGATACTGAAATATTATTAGCCGAAGAAGCTGATATAATTTTTAAACAGTTTCCTGATTTTGAATATACAGAAATTAAACGATTGTCAGATGATGGCTCTTTAATTAAACTGCCGGATAAAACACCGGCATATGCTGCTTCAGCAATTGTTGAAAGTGAAGAAGCATATGATGCTTCCCCTGCAAATCGGTGGTCTTTTGGAATAAAAGCTGCTCCACAATTTGCTTACAGGTTTAATTCATCCGACCCGGAAGCCCTGGATAGGGGAAAGACCGTTTTTGAACAAAATGAAAGCTACTTATTAACGTACAACCTGGGCTTGAATGTTAGTTATCAATTAAGCGATAAATTTTCTATAGAAAGCGGGTTGCAATATATCAGAATGGGGCAGTCAATTCGCAACATCGGAGTTTATTACCATCCTGAAAACAAGTCGCCTTTTAATGTTTCTATAAACGATAGACATCCGCAATCGGTGTTGACATCTATGGGCGCAATTAATTTTAGTGATCCCACACTTTATTTTGACGATATACGTTCAGACCGGGTTACTATCATTGAAGGCACAAGTGAACCGGAAGATGATCTGGCCTCAAAAGGAGACAGACTTAACCAACATCTTGGCTTTTTGGAAATTCCGTTACATGCAAGATATAATCTTTATAACCGGCGGTCTCAGATACAACTAACGGGAGGGGTTGGTTTTAATTACCTTGTATCAAATAATGTGGTTTTGGAAAAAGATGGCATTAAGGAGTCAATTGGTGAAACAGCACTGATCCGTAAATGGAATCTGAGTGTTTCAGCGGGAACAGCTTTTATTATACCACTGTCCAACAATATAAACTTTCACATAGAACCTGTGGCAAACTTGTTTGTTACGTCTATGACCAGCGGAAGAGAATATAATGTGCATCCCTTTGGCCTTTCTTTATACACAGGTCTAAAAATGTCCCTTTAATCTCTTTAAAATTAAAGAGACACTTTCAGACTATCTGTTTTCAAAATATAACCTTATTGAATATTTGCTACAGGCATCATGTATAAAACATTTACTTCGTCTCCAAGATCCAGAATGCTTTCCGCCTCTTCGTCAACATAAGCACCTATTACAACCGTTCCAAGATCCAGGGCAGCTGCTTGCAAATGCACATTTTGTGAAGCATGTCCAATTTCATTGTAAACATATCTTATGCCCCTTTCGCCATATCTGTCGGTAGTTCTTTCAAAAACAGCTCCAAAAACTAATACAACACTTGCATCTCTAAGCATTGACTGACCATGTGAGGCCCTGGCAAGATCATCTCCAAAAGAACCTTCTCTTATTAGTTTTATTGAATGATCATCAGGGTTATAATGATAAAACCCAGGTTCAAGATCATCGGAAAAGTTCACCACTAAATACATTTCAAGTGGAAAGGTTGCACCGGCACTTGGGGCTGTCCGAAAACCCCGCTCATTGGTTACACCCTGTGCGGACCATAATAGCTGGCTTATCTCTTTAATATTTAACGGTTCTTCTGTATAGCTTCTGATGGACCTTCTTAAAGTTAAAGCCTTCTCCAGGCTCATGGCTCCATCTGTAACAGGATTAGGTAAATTCATGGCTTCTGTGGTTTTAAAAGTAAAGTTTTGTTGATTTTGATTCGAATTCTCTGGAGTAACAGAACGTGTAAAGACTCCAAAAATCACTGCTGCAACAACAAGCAAAACAAAAAC
>PWND01000018.1 GCA_003557965.1 Bacteroidales bacterium
ACTATGCCAAAAAACAAAATGGTTGTTGTGCAAGGGCTTGTTGATTATATAGTTTCTGAATCAGAAGATGTACTAATGATTTGTAAAAAATCAGAAGAAGGGCAGATAAGAAAGTTTGTTAATGACATTAAGCTTAATATTGGTGAAAGATTTATTTAGTAATGCTTATTTATATATTGTTTGAATTATGAAAAGAAAGATACTTATTATTACGCTTATTATTCTTCATAGTCCTTGTGCAAAGGCAGATGAAGGAATGTGGCTGCCATTTATGATACCTGAGGTGTTGTTTGGCGAAATGAAAGAAATGGGTTTAAACATATCCTCTGAAGAGCTTTTCAGCTTAACGGAAACATCTATAAAAGATGCGATAGTTAGTTTTGGGGGTTTTTGTACCGGGGAAATAATATCAGATTATGGCCTGGTATTAACCAATCACCATTGTGGCTATGGCAGAATACAGGCCCACAGTTCTGTTGAAAATGATTATTTGCAGGATGGCTTTTGGGCAATGAGCATGGAAGAAGAATTGCCTAACCCCGGCTTATATGTCAGGTTTTTGATTGATGTAGAAGATGTAACAGAAAGAATACTGGATGATATAAAACCGGAAATTAGCGAAAGTGAAAGAAGAGAAATAATCGCTGATAGAATTCAGCAAATATTGTCAGAAGCTACTGATGACAATCATTATACAGCACAAGTCAGGTCTATGTACGCAGGAAACGATTACTTTCTTTTTCTATATGAAGACTATAATGATATCAGAATGGTAGGAACTCCGCCTAATGCTATTGGCAAATACGGAGGAGATACAGATAACTGGATGTGGCCGCGCCATACCGGTGATTTTATGCTTTTTAGAATTTACACATGCCCGGATGGCAAGCCTGCAGAATATTCCGAAGATAACATACCTTACAGGCCAAAACACCATCTTCCGGTATCACTAAAAGGTTTTGAAGAAAATGATTTTGCAATGATTTTTGGCTATCCGGGAGGAACCCAAAGATATCTTACCTCTTATGGCATTGAGTACAACCTGGGAAAGGTGTACCCTATAAGAATTGATATTAGAAGGAAAAAGCTTGATATTATTGAAGAGGCGATGTTGCAATCGGATGAGGTGAGAATAAAGTACGCATCGAAACATGCCCGAATTGCAAATTTTTGGAAAAACTTCATAGGGATGAGTGAGTCGCTTAAAAAATATAATGTGGCCGATTCAAAAAGGGAGCTTGAAGCAGAATTTGAGGAATGGTTTAGTAGCAGTGAAAGCTTAAAAGAAGAGTATGGCCAAACAATGCAACTTTTTGAAGAAGCATACAAAAAGGCCAGAAGTATCAATTCTTATATGGCAATACATGTAGAAGCACTTATCACAGGCCCGGAAGTTTACAGAATAGCAATGGCCGCAGAAAGACTCGGGGAATCTATGGAAGAAAGCCCGGATGAAGCCGAAACAATTCAAGCTAATGCCGAACAATTACAAAATACCGGTAATAATATTTTTGAAAACCTCGACCTTGATGTTGACAGTAAACTTATGAGTGCAATGCTTCAGGTGTATTATGATAATGTATCGGAAAATTTAATGCCGGAAATCTTTAAAGAAATTCTTGATGAGTTTGAGTCTTTTAAGGATTTTACAAACCATATCTATAAAAACTCAATTTTTACTGACCCTGAAAGACTGTCAGCGTTTGCGGAAAGCCCTGATGTTGAGGCCTTAAAGAATGATTGGCTTTATAAACTTATGACTGCCACAAGGGAAAAACAAAGCGAGGCTATGGAAATTGTCAGAAAGTATAACAAAAAGCTTGACGCAGCTAACAGGTTGTTTATAAGGGGTTTAAGAAAAATGAATCCTGGCGAATTGTTTTATCCAGATGCAAACTCAACAATGAGATTTACTTATGGCACAATTAACGGATATTATCCGGCAGATGCTGTATATTATGATTATGTAACAACTCTTGATGGAGTTATGGAAAAGGAAAATCCCGACGACCATGAGTTTGTTGTGCCTGAGTACCTGAAAGATTTATGGAAAGAGAAAGATTATGGCATTTATGGTGATGATGGTATTATGTACGTAAATTTTATATCAAATAATGATATTACCGGCGGCAATTCAGGCAGCCCTGTAATAAACGGGGATGGACACCTTATTGGTGTTGCATTTGATGGAAACTGGGAGGCTATGAGTGGAGATATATTATTTGAACCTGAAGTACAGCGCACCATAAGTGTTGATATCAGGTATGTTTTATTTATCATTGATAAGTTTGCCGGCGCTGGCTATTTGCTTGATGAAATGACGATTGTTAAGTAGAAAAATAGAATGATGCACTTTGGTTTTTAAGCATAAATCAACACAATTATTTAAGCTGAATACTAGTCTTAAAAAGCTATAAGCCCGGTTAAAAATCCATTCTTAATTGTCTTTTCAAGTGAAAAGATTTTCTGTGGTAAGGAGTGTGCCCGTGTAACTCTATTGCCTGGCAATGTTTTGCTGAAGCATATCCTTTATTATTGCTCCAGCAGTATTCAGGATACTCATTATGAATTTTTTTCATGTATTCATCCCTATGTGTTTTAGCCAGGATGGAAGCTGCAGCTATAGGCATATATTTGCTGTCGCCTTTTACTATGCATACATGGGGAATATCTTTGAATTGTTTGAAATATGGCCCGTCAATAAGCAGTATGGAGGGTTTTACAGATAGCTTTTCTATTGATAAATGCATTGCCTGTATTGAAGAGTTCAAAATATTTATTTTGTCAATAGTGATGTTGTCAACCATATTTACGGAATATGCTACAGCACATTCTTCTATTAACAATTTTAAACGGCCTCTTTTTTTGGGGCTTATTTTTTTTGAATCATTTAATTCTGAATACAACTCTTTTGGAAGTGACTTTGGGAGAATAACTGCGGCAGCAAAAACAGGGCCTGCCAGGCAGCCTCTGCCGGCCTCATCAACGCCTGCCTGGGGGTTAAGCTTAGAGTCATATTGCTGCTTTATGTTACTCATTATTATTCAGGCATTAATCATTAGTAAGTTTATTAAACAAACTAAGATAAAAATCTTTTTTTGAATTGTAAGAGTATTTTTCTTCAACAGTTTTGCGCCCAGATGCTCCTAACTTTTTTCGAAAGTCCGGTGATTCAATTAACATGCTTAGCTTTTCAATCCATTCAGATTCGGAGTCAGCCAAAAACCCGTTTTCGCCATCCTTAACTATTTCGGTATTAACGCCAACCGGCGACATAACTGCCGGAATAGCTAAAGACATATACTGGAGGCCTTTAAATCCGCACTTTCCCCTTGCCCAATTATCATCAGGGAGAGGCATTATCCCAATGTCAATTTTTCTTAAATCATCCACTTCAGTATTTTTATTCCAGCGAATGTTTTCAAGGCTATCCAAATGTCCTTCATAAGGCACGTCAGAAATTACTTTAAAGCAGATTCTGTTATTATATTTTTCCTTAAGTTTTTGTAAGACAGGAACTGCCAGTGAGAAATGTTTTAAAGTGGTAGACGATCCTGTCCATCCGATGCACAACTTGCTGTTTATTTTCTTCTCAGCAGGCTTAAAGTAATCTGTGTTCAGGGTTGTAGGCATTACTGCCACACTACTATTATACTTTTTTGCAAAGTCGGCAAGATAATTATTCCCGGTTATTACCAGGTCGCAATAACTGATAATTTTTTTCACTTTTGATGGCCTTTTAAGAAAACCAAGGTTTTGGTTGCCTTGTGAAACATCATTTAGCCATATACTGTCGTCAAAATCAAGAATTAGTTTACATGGTTTTTTTTTGAGCCTTTTTTCGAAAAATGTAGTGCCGAGAATATGGGCATCTCTATATAAAAAAACGATATCATAGCCTGAAGCATTCTGGAGATCTTTCCATCTTTTTACAAAGCTTTTCCAAACTATCCTTGCTTTGGGAAAATACTTTCCCCTGGAATAAAACACATCATCGTCTTTTTCATCAATAATATTGGAAATATGATATTCAAATCCGTTTGATTTAAGGTAATCAAGGTATTGTTCAAAGCGGAATCTTTGCCCGGGCGACCTGCCTGGTCTGTGCGTAGCAAGAAATAGTATTTTTTTTCTTTTCACTTTCCCGGTTATTTTGATTAAGCCTGCTTATGTAGTTGTTACCCGGTTTAGAATTGAGTTAAAAATTGCCATGCCATCTGTATTATGAAGCTCTTTGTCTGCTGCTCTTTCCGGGTGTGGCATCATGCCAAAAACATTACGATTATTATTGCATATACCGGCAATATTTTCTGCTGAGCCGTTAAAGTTTGATTCCGGAGTTACCACGCCGTTTTCATCGCAGTATCTGAATAAAACCTGGCTATTTTCATTTAGCTCTTTAATGGTTTTTTCATCAGCATAAAAACGCCCTTCGCCATGTGCAACAGGAATTTTATAGGCCTTGCCGGGCTCACACAAACTTGTAACCAGGCTGTTTTTCGTTTGTGCTGTAATGAAAGAATTTTTGCAAATAAACTTATGGCTGG
>PWND01000246.1 GCA_003557965.1 Bacteroidales bacterium
CATATCGTAACCTTCTTGGAGGAAAAGGAGCAAATTTAGCAGAAATGGTAAACATCGGAGTGCCGGTACCACCGGGCTTCACAATTACAACTGAAGCATGTACTGCTTACAATGCTTTTGGGCGTGACTATCTTATTAAGTCATTACAGGCTGAAGCAGAAGAAAACATGGCAAGAGTTGAGAAAGAGATGAGTGCTAAGTTTGGAGATCCTGAGAATCCTCTGCTTTTATCTGTTCGTTCGGGAGCGAGAGCTTCTATGCCCGGGATGATGGACACTGTTCTAAACCTTGGGTTGAATGAAAAAACCCTGCAAGGGCTTATTAAGAAGACAAATAATGAGCGCTTTGTATGGGATTCTTACCGTCGTTTTATTCAAATGTATGGTGATGTCGTTATGGGAATGAAGCCTGCTTCAAAAGAGGAGGAAGATCCTTTTGATGTTATCATGGAACATATGAAAGAGGAAAAAAGGGTAAAGTCTGACCAGGAATTATCCTCTGATGATTTGAAAGAGCTTGTAAACAGATTCAAAAAGGCTGTAAAAGAGCAAACCGGCAAGGATTTTCCGGAAGATCCATGGGAGCAGTTATGGGGTTCGGTATTAGCCGTTTTTGAGTCGTGGAATAACCCTCGTGCAACTTATTACCGCAAAATGCATAATATACCTGCAGAATGGGGAACAGCCATTAACGTACAGGCTATGGTATTCGGAAACATGGGTGACACTTCAGCTACCGGTGTTGCATTTACTCGTGACGCAGCTACAGGAGAAAACATATTCAATGGTGAGTATCTTGTAAATGCACAGGGAGAAGATGTTGTAGCCGGAATACGTACGCCTCGTGAAATTACAAAAGAAGGCTCATTAAGATGGGCAAAACTTCAAGGTGTTAGTGAAGAAGTAAGAAAAGCAGAATATCCTTCTCTTGAGGAATTATTCCCTGAACTATATAAGCAGTTGTTTGAACAGCAGCAAAAGCTTGAAAATCACTATAAAGATATGCAAGACCTTGAGTTTACCATACAAGAAGGTAAGCTTTGGATGCTTCAAACAAGAAATGGTAAGCGCACAGGTGCTGCTATGGTAAAAATTGCAATGGATTTATTCCGTGAGGGGAAGATATCTGAAAATGAAGCAATTCTACGCATGGAGCCAAATAAGCTTGATGAGCTTCTTCACCCTGTTTTTGACAGCGAAGAATTGGGTAAAGCAAAAGCTATAGCAAAAGGGCTTCCGGCTTCACCGGGTGCCTCAACAGGACAAATCGTATTTTTTGCTGATGACGCTGCTGAATGGGCTGCTCAAGGTAAAAAGGTAATTCTTGTACGCGTTGAAACTTCACCTGAAGACCTTAGCGGTATGGATGCTGCTCAAGGTATTCTTACTGCCCGTGGTGGTATGACATCTCATGCTGCTGTTGTGGCAAGAGGTATGGGCAAATGCTGTGTGTCAGGTGCAGGCGGTGTTAAGATTAACTATAAAGACCGCTCTATGACTGTTGATGGCAACGTTTATAAAGAGGGTGACTTTATTTCATTAAACGGAACGACAGGTGCTGTATATGCAGGCAAAATTAAGACTCAAGATCCGGAATTAAGCGGCGACTTTGCTGAGTTAATGGAGCTGGCAGAAAAGCATACACGTATGAGCGTTCGTACAAATGCTGACTCGCCTAAGGATTCTAAAGTAGCTCGTGAATTTGGTGCTAAAGGTATCGGACTTTGCCGTACTGAGCACATGTTCTTTGAAGGAGACCGTATTAAAGCTATGCGCGAAATGATCCTGGCAAATGATGAAGCAGGCCGCCGCAAAGCTCTTGACAAACTTCTCCCGATTCAGCGCGAGGATTTTGAAGGCATCTTTGAAGCAATGCAGGATCTTCCTGTAACTGTGAGATTACTTGACCCGCCATTGCACGAGTTCCTTCCTCATGAAGAAGCTAATCAAAAAGAAATGGCAGCAGAAATGGGAATCACAGCTGAAGAGGTTAAAGCAAAAGTTGATTCGCTTCATGAATTTAACCCAATGCTTGGCCACAGAGGTTGCCGTCTTGGAAACACATATCCGGAAATTTCTGAAATGCAGGCAAGAGCTATTATCGAGGCTGCAATCAATCTTAAGAAAAAAGGCATCAAAGCCATCCCTGAAATTATGATTCCTCTTACCGGAACCAAAGAAGAAATGAAGCTTCAGGAGCAGATAGTACGTGGTACTGTTGAAAAAGTGTTTGAAGAAAGAGGAGAAAGAGTGGATTACCTTGTTGGAACAATGATAGAAATTCCAAGAGCTTGTTTGATCGCTGATGAAATAGCGGAAACTGCTGAATTTTTCTCATTCGGAACAAATGACCTTACACAGATGACTTTCGGTTATTCACGCGATGACTCCGGTAACTTCCTGCCGGTTTATATTGAAAAAGGGCTTCTAAAGCATGACCCATTCCAGGTACTTGACCAGGAAGGTGTTGGACAGCTTGTTGAAATGGCAGTTAAAAAAGGCCGTGAAGGAAGAAATGGCCTTAAGATTGGAATCTGCGGAGAGCATGGTGGGGAACCAAGTTCTGTGGAATTTTGCCACAGGGTAGGTATGGATTATGTAAGCTGTTCTCCTTACAGGGTGCCAATAGCAAGATTGGCAGCAGCCCAGGCTGTTGTGCGTGAAAAAACAGGCGGTTCCAAACATTCTACAGCTTAAATTATATAAGCGTAATGAGAATATTGTAATGATTATTTACTGGAAATCCCGGGCAATATTACCGGGATTTCTTTTTAGTGAGGGGATTTAGTACTTTTGTTTTTTACTTTTATTAATACACAATAAAAGATCTAATTGAAATAATTTTGAATACAATTTTTTATCGCAACAGTGCGTTTAATTATGATAAAATATGCATGTTTATAACGTTACACCAGCATATGAATATCTTGTTTCGTGTTCATCGGAATAAAAGCAACTTAAATTGAATACATGAATAGGCATAATACTAATATTCAATTTGATAACACTAATTTACACAGATGAAAACTGTTTTACGCTTATTTTACCTAACAATAATATGTGTTCCCTTTCTGATGATTTCACAATCATGCAGAGATACTGATTTTGATACTGACCCTTCAATTAGCCTTACCTTTTCTGTTGATTCTTTGCTTTTTGATACTGTTTTTACTACTGTTGGCTCGTCAACGAAAAACTTAAAAGTTTATAATAATCATGACAACAGGGTGAAAATATCCAGAATCTGGGTTGATGAAGGAAGTGATTCTTTTTTTAGGATAAATGCAGATGGAAATAGCGGAAATTATATTGAAAATGTTGAAATAGGAGCTAATGACAGCATATATATTTTTGTTGAAGTCACTGTTGACCCTGTTAATCAAAACCTTCCACTAATCATTACTGATAAGATAAACTTTGAGATTAACACTAATCACCAAAGTGTAGATCTTGTAGCATGGGGCCAGGATGCAAATTTTATAAGGCCAAATTATACTGATCCTGATAGTGGTATTTCATATCATTTAATTGAAGAAGATCAAGTATGGGATGCCAGCCTGCCTTACGTTTTATATGGTTTCGTTATAGTTGATCAAGACAGAACCCTAACTATCAGTGAAGGTGCACGTGTTCATTTGCACAATAATTCCAGCTTGATTTTTTTAAACGGCGCAAGCTTTAAAGTAAACGGGAGCCTTGAAAATCCGGTTAAGATACAAGGTGACAGGTTAGAGCCTTTTTATAGTGATTTGCCCGGACAGTGGGGAAGAATATGGATGACAGCAGCAAGTAAAGGCCATGAAATAAATCATGCAATTATTAAAAACGGCACTGTAGGATTGCATGTAGATTCAATAGGTAGCTTCACCCACCCAACACTAAACATCAAAAATACTGTTATTAAAAATATGAGTTCTACAGGCTTGCTTTTACAAGGCAGCCATGTTGTTGCTGAAAATACTATTGTTGCTAATTGCGGTGAACATTCTGTTTATATTAATATCGGAGGGAATTATGAGTTTAACCATTGCACTTTTGCCAATTATTATTCAATAGGTATCAGGCAAACACCTATGCTGTACCTTAACAATTACTACTTTGATGTTGATGGCAATGTGCAGATTAGAGACCTTGAGCGAGCTGTTTTTGGCAACTCTATAATATATGGCAGCCTCAATGATGAAATACTTTTTGATTTTTTCCCTGATGTTGGTGAGGCTAATTATAAGTTTGACCACTGTTTAATAAGAACAACGCTTGATATTTCAACGCCTGAGTTTATTAATGTTATTAAAAATCAGGCTCCACAATTCAATGATTTTTCCATTAATGATTATCGCTTAACTGATGATTCGCCAGCGATAAATGCCGGCAATCCTGATATTTCATCGCTAATCCCTTTTGATATTTTGGGAAATGAAAGAGTGCCACCCGGCGACATTGGAGCCATAGAGTATCATGAAATTGATGACAATAATTAATTTTTTGTGAATAGAAAATTGCTGTAAATTCATGGATGAAAAGATTGACCATTCTAAACCTGTTTATTCAAAACAAGTACTTGAATTCATCACTGTTGCTAATGAGTATTGTTTGTTTTTTGAAAAAGCTGAAAACTATACATCAGATGATATAATAAGGTATTTTCACAAAATTACACCTTTGCTGTATCTTAAGGGTTCTGTGCTGCCACATGTTGATGTAACAGATGAGCTTTTTAATGAAAGGTATGTTACTGAAGAACAATGGGAAAATATCTTTAAAACTCTCAGGGAAAAGTTTGGTGAAAGCGATTTATATTATACTTTGGATCACAACAATGATTCAGAAGAATCGAGCCTTGCCGATAATATGGCAGATATTTACCAGGATATGAAAGACTTTGTCATGTTATACCAGAAACCTTATGAGTATTCAAAAGAAAATGCTGTCAGTGAAATCCGGAGGCTTTTCCGACAACATTGGGGTATAAGGGTTTTAAGTGCACTAAATGCTATTCACCGAATAATATTCAGGAGTGATATTGATGCTATGATCTTTCCTGACATAGAGCTACCTGAGTAGAAATTATTTTCCAATTCTGCGAACTGAAGAAGATCCTGATGTTTTTACATCAACTACCGGATTTCCTTTAAATCTTATGTCACTAGCCCCACTTAGATTGCCGATAATTTTCTTATTAACGGTAATATTGATGTCGCTGGCACCGCTTAGTACAGCTTCTAATAAATCACAGGCAAAGGCATAGCTTTTCATATCGCTTGCACCACTGAGCCTGGCATTTGTATATTCAGAAAAACCGGTGATTTTCAAGTCTGATGCTCCCGATAATCTCACTTCAAGAAAAGCAAGGTCTGCTTCAAGCATAATATCTGATGCTCCTGAAGCCCTTATGCTAAATGCATCACTTTTTACAGGATTTGTAAAAGAAACACTTGAAGCTCCACTAGCGCTTATACTTGTAAGCAAAGGCAAGGTTATATATACTTTCTGTGATTTTACATTTCTAAGGGTATATCCTCTTTCTATGAATATTTTAAGCACATTATCTTCAACATCAGTATTTATTAGAGGAACAATATTGTCATCAGCCTTAACCTCAATGTGAAATTGTTCACCAATAGATACAACCAGGTCTAATGCATTGCTAACCTGAATGGCATTAAAAAGGCCAACGTCTCTAACTTCTGAAACAACATTTTTACTGCCTCTAACTCTTTCGGGTCCTTTTATACTAATCGAACATGAAGAAAAAAGCATTATCAGCATAATAAATACTGCTGAATTTGCTTTAAAGGGAGTGATTTCTGAAGTTTTCATAATTCTTGTTTTTAATTCATTAAGGATAAAATTTCGAATAATAAATACTCAAAAACATACCTTACTTTGATTGCATAAGATTATGACGGACATGTATAGTAAAAAGTTACAGTAAAAACATGAGATTTTATTTAGAAGTAAGTTCAGGGTCCCTGATAAGCATCAGAATAGCAGAGTGAGGTACTATACAAAACTTTTCCCCATCAAACTCAATTTCATAAGAACTATCTTGCAGAAAAACAGCTAAATCACCCTCTTTAGCTTGTAATGCAAAGTATTTAAGGTTTTCTGATGGTTCCTGCCATGGTTCTGAACTATCAATTGGCGCAGGAATAGGATAACCAGGCCCGATTTTAATAACATACCCGGATTGAATTTTTCTCTTCTCTTCGACTCCGGGCGGAAGATATAACCCCCCGGGTGTTTTGGCCGATGCTGCCTTTGGCTTTACCAAAACCCTGTCACCAACCATTAAGAAACGGTTAAGGTCTTCTCCCTCTATTTTGAATAACATATCTCTGTTTTTTATTGCAAAAATAATTTAAATATAAAACCGAACAAGTACCAGGTAGTATTTATTAGAAAAGATTTTTTGCGAATGTATATTTTGCAGAGACGTGCCTGTAGAGACAGGCCTGTAGGCACGTCTCTACGGGGATTGCCGATTTTTAGCTGCGTTAGCAGAGAAACATATATAGAAGTTGCATGTCAGGATGGATTATAAGCTGTAACGCACCGGGATTTTAATTTAATTTATCCAAAATCAATTTAGCATCAATTTCCAATTTGGAAAACGCAAACCATTTTTTACCAAGGTCTTTGAGAGAAGCACCTATGTGGTATAGTCCTTTATTGTCAATTATCAAAAATCTGTCGTGACTTTCATTGAACTGTTTTATTATAAGATTTTGGTATTGATTGTTGAATTTTTCAGCATCCTGCCGGAGTTTATTGGTAATGTTTTTTGAATAGATGTAAACCTCAACTCCTTGATTCTTTTTACTTAACAGAGTTAAGACTTTTTCATCAACGTAATTATCAATAAGAATTATTGATAATTCTGCACTTTTAACTAAATCCGAAACAAACACATGAGCATCAAAAACTTGTCCGTTAAAAAAGATGCCTTGTTTTGGTAGTTCTTTGCTTTCGAGGGCTTTGAATATTTTATTGAAATTATCATCATGTGCAATCAGCTTTTGATCAATTCTTTGAAATTTTTCGAAAATATCTGCATTTTTCATCAAGAAGTGTCTCATTTCAACAAAAGCGTTAACGATTAATACACTCATTTCTATCGCTTTTTTACTTCTTAATACAGCAGAAAGCATTGATACTCCATGTTCTGTGAAAACAAAAGGCAAATATTTTCTGTGGCTTCCTCGCTTTGCTTCTAAGGTCGCAATTTGCGACCTTAAAAAATTATATTCCTCAGTATTCAATTTAAACATAAATTGTTCAGGAAAACGTTCTATATTCCTTTTGACCTGTTCATTTAACCTCTTAACATCTACATCATAAATCATTGCAAGGTCGCTATCCAACATTACCTGCTGTCCGCGAATTTCGAATATTTTGTTTTGTATGTCTATTGTGGATAATTCATTTAAGTTCATGATTCAATATTTGTGTCAAAAAATATTTTTTTGACACAAATATAACATAAATACAAATATATCAGACATAGCAATTAATATAATCGACAAAGACTCTTTGGTAAAAAATTTATTGTTATGTGAAAGGATGAAAACAATAAGCTAATAAGGTTATTTGTGAATATGGTTAATACTGTTCTACTAAGGTTTCAAAAAGCAAATAAGGTCTTTTCTGATATAGCTATAAAACTGCTTCGATAATTTTCAATGCATCCTAAAACCTTATCTTCAAGCAAACCTTAGTAACCAATGAATCACCCCACAACATTGAACCTTATTAGTTCTTTGATATTTCGGTGCTCTGCACCTCTCGTCCATTTATTCGTTATTTTTTCTATAGATATTTCGCGGCTCTGCCGCCGGGATGTTCGAGCCATGTAGCCATGCCTGGCCTCTCCATGAGGGCAGACAAATCAAGACGGACAGGTCAAGCCCGGCCTATACTAAAGATGCTGCAAACTAATGACATAAAATCGGTCAATCCGGAGGGTTCAATCCGGACAGGTCAAGCCCTGTCCTTACAGTGATTCTGCTTGTTGTTATTAAGGCCGGTCAAGCCCGGCCTACACTAAAGATGCTGCACACTAATGACATAAAATCGGTCTGTTATCCAATTTAACGGATTTGATTCGATATATGCTGAAATGTTTTCATAGCTTCGTAAATTGCGAATTATATGGTCATAAAATGGCCTTTGCCATGAAAACGATAATAATCCCTGCTTGCGTATTGAGGTTGAAACTCTTCTTTTGTAAGCACCAACAATTTGAGATAGGCTTAATGGCTTTTAGTATAGGTCGGGCTTGACCGACCTAATTGCCAATAAGGGTTGCGCTCGTAGTGACAGGGCTTGACCTGTCACTGAAAGTCAGGGTTTGCCCTGCCACTGAGAAACAGAACTTGACCTGTCACTGAGAAACAGGACTTCAGTGCTTGACCTGTCCGAGAAACAGTGCTTGACCTACCGTAAAGCAGTAATGTTTTTCGTATTGAGTGTTAAATTTTTCAAACTGCAAGGTTTTAGCTTAATTAATTACTATATTCGTATTTTAAGCTAACAAAAAAATAAGGAATCATGGAAAAAAGACTTTTATTAATCAGTAACTCTACAAATTACGGTGAAGAGTATCTTGCATATACCAAGCCATACATAAAAAATTTTTTGGGTGAAAAGCCTGTTGAGGTATTATTTATACCTTATGCGGGTGTAGCAATGTCGTACCTGGAGTATGCAAATAAAGTGAATGAAGTATTTACAGAAATGGGATATTCTTTTAAGTCAATTCATGAAGCTGATAATCCGGCAAAGGCGGTAAAGGATGCTGATTGCATAGTAGTTGGCGGTGGCAATACATTCCACCTTGTACATGAGCTACATAAAAATGAATTACTGGAGCCTATCAGGGAAAAGACTGAGGCCGGAACCCCTTTTATTGGCTGGAGTGCGGGAAGCAACGTTGCATGCCCTTCTTTAAAAACTACTAATGATATGCCAATTATTCAACCGGAGAGTTTTGAAACATTGTCGGTTATTCCTTTTCAAATAAATCCGCATTATACAGAAACAATACTGCCTAACCATGCTGGAGAAACCAGGGAGC
The DNA here is from genome assembly GCA_003557965.1 of Bacteroidales bacterium. Taxonomy (GTDB): domain Bacteria; phylum Bacteroidota; class Bacteroidia; order Bacteroidales; family UBA7960; genus PWND01. The sequence continues at coordinate 9,076 of PWND01000246.1, forward strand.
AAAGAATTCGGGAGTTTTTAGAAATTAACCCTGACATAGTTGTAGTTGGGTTAAAAGAAGGCTCAATGCTTCATATACAAAATAACTCTGTAAAACTTTTAGGAAACAAAACAGTTAAAGTTTTTAGAAAAGATGAACCGGCATTAGAGTTTGATGCTAATTCAAACCTTGACTTTCTACTTAAATAATTAGGACGAATATCATTTTTGGCTAATACTTACTGGCAGGAAAAATTTAGCAATTAATATTTCTTAAAAAAACCCCATCAATGTTTATATTTGCACTTGGGGTTTTTTTGTATATACATATAATGGTGAAAAAAGAAAATATTGTTCCTGATTACCAAGTCGAAGATGGCCCGCTAAAAGTTGAGTTAATAAAAATTCTTAGGGGTGCAAATTACTTCAGTGCCGGCCCTGTTGTATTAACCAGGCTTGATTTAGGTGATTATGATGAGGTTTTTTCAAATGAGGTTGAAGGTTTTTATGAGCGCCTGGAAAATATTCTACCCTCTTTATATGAACATCATTGTTCGGAAGGCAAGCCGGGAGGTTTCCTATTTCGTGTAAGAAAGGGTACTCTTATGGGCCATATTGTTGAGCATGTTGCAATTGAACTGCAATCATTGGCAGGTATGGAGGCAAGCTATGGAAAAACCCGCAGCACGCAAAAGCAAGGTGTTTACAATATAATATTCCGTTTTATTGACGATATTGCAGGAATTTATGCCGCTAAAGCTGCTGTAAATTTAGTAAATGCAATACTTCAAAAGAAATCTTTTAATACTAATCCGGTTATAGAAACCTTGATAGGGATTCGTGAAGAACGCCTGATTGGGCCGAGTACTCAGTGAATAGTCAGTGAGGCTGAAAAAAGAGACATTCCCGTATTCAGGCTTGACCATCACAATTTGATTCAGCTTGGTACCGGCAAATATCAAAAACGAATCAGGGCTACACTAACTTCTGATACTCATTTTATTGCTGTAGAAAACAGTATGGATAAGTTTTTATCTACATTATCACTTAAAGATTCGGGTTTACCGGTACCTGATACTTTAATGGCAAATAATTTTTCAGAAGTGTTGGATTTTTTTAACTCTGCAAATGGGAGTGTTGTTGTTAAGCCTATGGATAGCAGCAAAGGCGAAAAAGTTTTCATTGATATTGACAGTTCAGAAAAGCTTTATAAAGCGTTTAAAATATGCAGTGCCAGCAGCTCAGATGTTATTGTGCAAAAACAAATTGAAGGTAATACGTACAGAGTACTTGTTATTAATGGCTGCATGATTGCTGCAACGAAACTATATCCGCCGAAAATTACCGGTGATGGTGAAAGTACAGTAAGCCAGTTAATAGAAAAGTTAAACAATGAAGAAGGCAGAGAGCATGGAGATAAGGGAAAACTGTCAAAGATATTAATAGATGATAACCTGATTAATACTATTGAGGTATCAGATTATTCATTAAGTAGTGTTTTGCCAAAGGGTACTTCATTAAAAATATTATCATCATGTAATCCTGCATTAGGAGCCTACTCTGAAAATGTAACAGCTTTAGTTCATCCTGAAAACAGGTTTGTTGCAGAAAGGTCAACAGCAATAAGCGGCCTGAATGTTGCAGGTGTTACGTTGATAACGAAAAGCATTGATATTCCCCTTTCAGAGTCTGGTGGTGTGGTAATGGAAGTAAAAGCAGCACCAGATTTCAGAATGCATCTTAAACCCTCAAAAGGTGAAAGCATAAATCCTGCAATATCTTTGATGGATATGCTTTTTCCTCCTGAACAGAGTACCAGGGTTCCCCTGATCTCTATAACAGGTTCTGCAGGTAAAAGTATATGTGCATATTTGATAAATTTTGTTTTAGAAAAAGAGGGTTACTCAACTGGGCTGGCATGCTCTGATGGCCTTTTTTCTCAAGGCAGAAGGATTATTAAGGGAAATATGACTTATTCTGAAAATGTACCAGCCTTAATTGGTGATCCTGATATTGATGTTGCAATTCTTGAAACATCCGTTGAAGGCATTTTGGATAATGGATTAGGTTATCAGTTTGCAGATATTGGGGTTTTTCTCAATGTATTTGATAATCACTTAAATTATGGAGATGTCTGGCTTAAAGAAGATTTAGCTTATGCTAAGTCTGTTGTAGCAGAAGAAGTTTATGAGTCTGGTTATTCTGTATTAAATGCTGACTGCCCATTTATTATGGATTCTTTAAAAAGGCTTTACAGTAAACCGGCATTATTCTCACAAAATCCTTCCAATAAAGAATTTACTTCACACATTACAAAAGGTGGTATGGGTGCTTGCCTCAGGGATAATAAAATTTTTATTCATAACAGAAGTGGAAGGTGGGTAATAGCTAATGCAGAGGAAGTTCCATTATTGTTTTCAGGGAAATCAAAACTAATGCTTGACTCTGTTTTGGCTGCTTGTTGTGTATTAACTGCACTGGGTGTAAATCCTGAAAAAACAGGGGAGTATATAAAAAAATTTAAAGTACAGCCACACACTACCCAGGGAAGAATGAATTTTGTTAAAATTGGAAATAATAAAGTGTTAATTGATAAAGCTCATAACGCCAAAGCTTTTAAAGAAATTAAAAACTTATGTTCTTTAAATAATAAGCCACTTGCAATTATTATTAAGTCACCTGAAAATCTTCATATTAATGAAATTGACAGCTTTTGTAGCTTCCTAAATCAATTTTCTGAAAAACAAGTTATCATAGATGATAATGAGGATATAAAAGATAATATTGATTACTCCATTTTAAGTAATAAAAGCTATATTACAAGCTTGTCGAATATGCCGGGTAACAGGAATAAGAACATTTCGGAAATAAAGGCAAAGCTTATAAAGCTATTGGAAACCAATGGCAAGAAAGTTACTTTAATAAAGAAGAGTGAGCTTAATGGCACTATAGACACGCTGTCAAAAAATTACTTTCCAGTAATAATTGGTTGATAATCCGGGTTTTTAAAATATTAAGCGGGAGTTATTTGCATTTATATAAAAAAATAAGCTGTACCAAAAAATATAAAGAATTCTCAAGTTGAAAATCAGAATATTTATTTTTTGATACAGCCAAAATGCCAATTCTTAAGCATAAGCAATGGATATTAGAGTTTGTGCTCTACTTCAATAATTTCCATTCCTTTTTTAATGGCTTCTTCATTAAGAGGTATAAGTTTGTGGTATCTTTCAGGAAGAACCTTCTTAAGCCCTTTTAAAACATTGTCCAGTTCAAGTATTGGTTTTATTTTTAGAAAGCCACCAACAACAATCATGTTAAAAATTTTGGTATTGTTCATTTTAACAGAAGTGTCATAAGCTTCAATAGCGCAGATGTTTATATCAGTTCTTTTTGGTTTGCGTGTCATGCCATTTCTTTCATAAATAAGAAGGCCTCCCGGTTTAACAGAGTCTTCAAATTTATCCATTGAAGGCTGGTTAAGCACGATAGCAGTGTCAAATTCATTTAAAACCGGCGAACTGATCATGTCATCGCTTATAATGGCTGTACAATTAGCTGTACCACCTCTCATTTCAGGGCCATACGATGGCATCCAGCTAACTTCTTTGTTTTGCATTACGCCACTATAGCATAAAATTTGCCCCATTGAAAGAACACCCTGTCCGCCAAATCCGGCTATAATAATTTCTTCAGTCATAGCTTTTATCTTTTTTATTGAGGTACTTTAATATCTCCAAGTGGATAAAACGGGAACATATTTTCTTCCATCCATTTATTTGATTGTACTGGTGTCATTTTCCACCCGGATGGACAGTTAGAAACGATTTCAACAAAGCATGTTCCTTTATTTTCTTTTTGGTATTCAAGTGCTTTTTTCAAAGCCCTTTTAGTTTTCCTGACATTAGCAGGTGTGTGTACTGCTTGCCTGGTAACAAAATGAGTACCCGGCAATGTAGCAACCATTTCAGTTATTTTCAAAGGGTTACCCATAGTTTCAACTTCTCTTCCCCTTGGCGAAGTGGAGCTTTTCATTCCCGGAAGTGTTGTAGGTGCCATTTGGCCTCCGGTCATACCATATATTCCATTATTTATAAAAACAATAAGAATATTTTCGCCCCTGTTGCAGGCGTGAATGGTTTCGGCAGTACCAATTGCTGCAAGGTCGCCATCACCCTGGTAAGTGAACACGTACTTTTCGGGAAACACTCTTTTTATGCCTGTTGCAACTGCTGTAGCTCTACCGTGTGCAGCTTCCTGCATGTCAACATCAAAATAGTAATATGCAAGTACAGAACAACCAACAGGTGCCACTCCTATAGTTTCTTCCTGCACCCCAAGCTCGTCAATTACTTCTGCGAGCATCCTGTGAGCAGTGCCATGCCCACATCCCGGGCAATAGTGCATTACTTTATCAGTTAAAACATCGGTTTTCTTATATACCTGGTTTTCGGGTTTTGTTAAATTTTCTGACATATAATTATCCTCCAATTATTTTTGTTTCCAAAGCATTAAGAATTTCTTCCGGTGAAGGTATTACACCACCAAAGCGTCCAAAATGCTCAACTTTAGTTTTTCCGTTAACAGCAAGTTTTACATCTTCCACCATTTGTCCGGCATTCATTTCAACTGAAAGGATGCCTTTTACTTTTGAGCCAAGTTCATAAATAGCATCAGTTGGAAACGGGTAAAGTGAAATAGGCCTTACAAGCCCAACTTTGATTCCTTTTTTACGTGCCATTTCCATGGCTTTGCGTGTGATACGGGCACATGAGCCAAAAGCAGCAAATAAGTACTCTGCATCTTCGCAATCATACGTTTCGTACATTACTTCATTTTTTTCAATCTCTCTGTATTTTTCTTGCAGGCGAAGATTAACTTTTTCCTGGTCTTCTGATTTTAATTGCAGAGAAGTAACGATTACAGAGTCTTTGCCTGGTTTTTTACCGGTAGTAGCCCAGTCATAATCTTTATTTTCCCTTGGCATTTGTTCGAAAAGCTCAACTTTTTCCATCATTTGCCCGATAATACCATCAGATAGTATCATAACGGGGTTGCGATATTTAAAAGCAAGCTCATAGCCAAGCTTAACAAAATCAACTGTTTCCTGAACGGTAGCCGGTGCTAAAACGATAAGTTTATAATCTCCGTGCCCGCCACCTTTTACAGCTTGAAAATAATCTGATTGAGACGGCTGGATGGTTCCTAATCCGGGGCCTCCTCTTACAATATTAGCTACAAGGCAAGGTAGTTCAGCACCTGCAATGTATGAAAGGCCTTCCTGTTTAAGGCTTATCCCGGGGCTTGAAGAACTTGTCATAGCTTTCTTACCGCATGCAGCTGCACCATATACCATATTTATTGCAGCTATTTCGCTTTCGGCTTGCAATACTACCATACCTGTTCTGTCAACAGGATTTTCATGCATTAAATACTCAATAATCTCAGATTGTGGAGTAATAGGGTATCCGAAGTACGCATCAGTACCTGCCCGAATGGCAGCTTCTGCTAAAGCTTCGTTTCCTTTCATTAACCGTAATTCTTTCATGATTTTATTTGATTAAATAGGTCAATTAAATACTTTAAGATGCCGGAGCGAATTATTCCCCGGCGTTTTTGTTTTGATAATTGTTATTTTTCCCTGTAAACAGTTATGACAGCATCCGGGCAAACTATAGCACAGTTTGCACAGCCAACACAATTAGAGTTTACCTTAACTGAATAATGGTAGCCTTTAGTGTTAACCTCCTTACTCATTGCTAAAACCTCGTGTGGACAAGCAGCAATGCATACCTCACAACCTTTACATTTTTCAATGTTAATAACAACATCACCTCTTTTAGCCATTGTTATTGTATATTTAAGTTTTTAATAAATTTCATTGTATGGCAAAACTATAATTATTTAATTAAAACTTAAGACTTTTATAAAAAATATTTTCCATAAAAAGCATACATGATTGATAATCAAGGAACAATATGTGGTGTCTTTTCATTATAAAATGTGTTAAATTATGCACACTAAGGTTGATTACAATTTTTTTATAAATTATTTTTGTTTGTTCATAATAGTTTAACTATTAACTCAAAAATGTTTGCTATGGATATTAATGAAAAAATTATAGATGCGTTTAATAAGGCTGGTAAAGCATTAAGGCCAGGGGAAATTGCTGAGATGGCAGGAGTTGAGAAAAAGGATGTGGATAAAGCTATTAAAAAGCTAAAAGAAGAGGGTAAAGTGTTTTCCCCAAAACGTTGTTTTTACGATATTAAGAAGTAGAGCTGTTTTGTTGAATTACTGTTAGGAGTTATATAAGATTTTTGTGAATTTCAACGACCTGTGGGATAAGAGGAGTGTCTCCAAAGTTTTTTATTATATAATCGGCAAATCTTTTTTTATCCTTTTGGGACATTTGATTATCTAATCTTTGCTTTACTTGCTGTGGTTTTACCATGTCTCTTTCGGCAACCCTGTTAATCATTATATTTTCATCCGATTCTACAAAAATAATTTTATCGAGCTCTTTATAATATCCTGATTCAATTAGTATCGCAGCTTCCTTAACAGTGTATGAGAAGCCGGAATGTTCTTTTAACCAGTTGTAGTAAGCATCAATTACTTCCGGGTGAATTATAGAATTTAATTTTTTGAGTAATTTGTTGTCAGCAAAAACCTTGCTTGCAATTACTGCTTTGTCAGGCTTTCCCTCAGCATTAATAACATCTTCACCAAGAAAACCGGCTACTTTTTTTAACACGTGAGGTAGTTCCAATACTGATTTTGCTTTTTCATCAGCATAAAATACAGGTATTCCCAAGACTTCGAATATCTTGCAAACTGTGGTTTTGCCACTGCCAATATTTCCTGTTAACCCAACCTTTATCATTTTATTTTAATAATATGTAGTCAACCTGCTCAGGAGATACAGAGTTTATAATAACATTATCAGGATATTCATAAAGCCTGAGCTGCAACTTTGATTCTTTATCATCTGTGATAAAGTCTTCACATTCAACACCAACAACAAACATTTCTGCACTTAATTCATGATAGTCTTTTAGAGCCACCAGGCAGTTTATTATTGTTTTTGAAGGCATTAAACGTAACTCAGAGTATTCTTCAATACTGTAGTAAACATTTTCACAAACAACAGAGATTTTTACTTCAAGGCTCTTTTCAGTGTATTTTTCTACAGGAATAGAAAGTTTTACAATCTTCGGATTTATTGTGTAATTATCCAGATCTTCTTTAAGTGATAAACTGAATCTTCTTTCTATGCTTTGCTCAAGCTTTCCAATGCCGGAAACATCAACATGAGCTTTATTAATAATATCTGCACTTTCTTTAGGAACTTTTATTATAACTGAATCCGGCTCTGATTTGATTTCATTATAAATTTTATATCCTTGTGGCAATACAATATCAGCTTTATTAACATGTACAGGCACTTTTCTTTCTACGGCTTTTTGAGCCAGGAAAAATAATGTATCAGGCCTTACTGCTACTATATCAAGATTTTGTCCTGCATCTGAAAGCAAAATTCTTTTAATACTTTCTGATGTAATAAAATAACTTGCAGAGTCAGTGCTTCCGCTCTTTGTAAGATGCGAGAAGTCAACATTTACAATGCCGGTTTTTTTTAACATGCCGGATAATAATAACCTTGCGCCTGTAGAGCTAAACTTAATATTAACCGCAGGTTTTTGCATTGCGGAAATAAATATATCTTCAGGAACACTTCCGGTTCTCACTTTATACCTGACTTCTACAAGGTTTTCCTGGGAAAGTTTTATAAAGCCCCAAAAAATAAAAGAACAGAGTAAACAGGCAAGA
>PWND01000130.1 GCA_003557965.1 Bacteroidales bacterium
AAAGTAATAAGATTGATTTATTCGAAATCATGTTTACATTGGGAATTGTAAACTTAGTGTTAGTGTTGTTCCAGGTTTTTACAGGTATGGGAGCAATTAAAATTCCCGTAAATGTTCACAAAATATCTGGAATTATTTTGTCAATAACGGCAACTATTCATGGTGTTATCGCTCTGTATTTTTATATATGAGCAGTAATTTATTTTTTTTCTAACAACAAAAAACTTATTAAAAATGAAAAAACTTACTATTCTTAGTATTGCATTTGTAATAATGCTTGGTGGTTGTAGGCCAGCCATAAAATTAGTAGAAGGAGACCTCACACCTCTTAAAGGGCAAAGGCTTGCAGAAGTACAGTTTAATTATGATAATTGGAAAATTGGCGAAATGACAGAAGCTCAGTATGTAAGGGAGAGAAGTGCAGATGCTGATGACCCTGATAGCTGGAGAGAATCATGGGAAAATGATAAAACGAGATTGTTTGAAACTCGTTTTATTGAAGTCTTTAACCGATATGGCGATGGACATGGTTTGTATATTGAAAAAGGTGTCGATAATTCAGAATACATTATAATTATTGAGCCATATTACCTTGAACCGGGATTTAATGTTGGTATTCGTTCAAAACCGGCACAGCTTAAAGCCAAAGCAATATACGTAAAAAGAGACAATCCTGATCAGCCTGTTGCAGTGGTTGATATTGTTAATGCAACCGGAGCTTTAGCCCCGTTCGACCGCGCACAGCGCATTCAAATGGCATTTGGACAGGCAGGAAGATTGGCAGGCAGCTATATAGGAAAATATATTGATTAATTAAAAGCATTACTTTGCTGTTACTCAGGCAGGCTTCAAAAAAATTATCCTCAATAATTTATAGAGGTTGTAATAATTTGGAGCCTGCCTTTTCATTTTTCATGAAACTAAAAAAACTTAATATGAGTTTTCTTTAAAAAAAAATTAATAGGTTTGCATAACTTAAAATATTTTGCATGGCCTTATTAAATAAATTTTTATAAAAAGCTTTTAGCATGATAGTTAAGAAAGTACTTGCCTGGATTTTAGCTTTATCATTGATTTTCACCCTGTTTATGGCATGTAGCCCTGATGACACAATCAGTTTAAGCCAAAAGATTACCCAAAGATGGGTATTAGATAAGAAGCATGATTTGGCGAAAGATACAGTAATTAAGCCCGAAGAAGACTTATATCTTACCTTGATTGATGGTGATGAAAGGCAGTTCAGGGCATTTTTCCCCGAGTTTGAGCAGCAATTACTTGGGAATTGGTTTTTAGAAAAAGATACTTTAGTGTTGTTCCCGGAGCCTTTAGATGCTGAAATAGCTGTTGATTCTGTTGTTTATGCAGCTAAAGAAGGGCAGCCAATGATTATTTATTTCGATTCGGGGACAGAACTTGCCAGGGTAAGGGATGATGGTGTTACTGTACCTGAAATGCCCATAGCTTTTTTAATAGAAAAAATAACACTTGAAAAGCTTATATTACAACATGGTGATATTGCCTATGAGTATAATGTTTGTCTTGAAGAGGTGCCGTTTCGTGAAAGCTTTGGCATAGTTAGCTTATTAAGAGGGTTGCTGGGCTTATTAATTCTTGTCGCATTGGCTTATGTGTTTAGTGCAAACAGAAGAGCAATTGATTGGAAGGTAGTTGTTAAGGGATTATCTATACAAATAATTCTTGCATTGCTAATACTGAAAGTCCCATTTGTGCAAAGTATATTTGAGTTTGTTAGTAACATATTCCTGGCTATACTTAACTTTAGTGCCGAAGGCGCAGAGTTTTTATTAGGAGACTTGATGGATGTAAATACCTACGGGTTTATTTTTGCTTTCCAGGTTTTGCCTACTATAGTATTCTTTTCGGCACTTACAAGTGTTTTGTTTTATTTAGGAATAATACAAAAGGTTGTATATGTTTTAGCATGGCTTATGGTTAAAGCAATGCGTTTGTCTGGAACAGAGAGTTTATCAGTTGCAGGTAATATATTTTTAGGCCAGACAGAATCACCATTATTGATTAAAGCCTACCTGCCTTCAATGAATAAATCGGAAATTATGCTTGTAATGATAGGGGGTATGGCTACAATAGCAGGGGGTGTTCTTGCTGCATATATTGCATTTCTTGGAGGTGATGACCCTGTACAGAGGTTGTATTTTGCAAGGCACCTGCTTACAGCATCAATCATGGCTGCACCGGGTGCAATTGTTGTTTCTAAAATATTAATGCCACAAACTGACGACATTAGTAAAACTATTTCAATAAGTAAAGACAAAATAGGTACGAATATACTTGAGGCTATTGCTAACGGGACCGGCGAAGGTTTGAGGCTTGCTGTAAATGTTGCTGCAATGCTACTGGTATTTGTTGCTATGATTGCATTTTTGAATTATATTTTTGGATTTATCGGCTCGATAACTTCTCTTAACCCTATAATTGCTGATATTACCGGCGGACAATATGACAGGCTCAGCTTGCAGTTTATTTTAGGATACCTGTTTGCTCCACTGGTATTTAGCCTTGGAGTTAGTGCACAGGATATGACCTTGGTTGGACAGTTGCTTGGCGAGAAAGTTACTATGAGTGAATTTATTGCCTATATAAGCCTGGCAGAACTAAAAGATACTTTTGCTTCTGAAAAGTCAATAATTATGGCTACTTATATGCTTTGTGGATTTGCAAATTTTGCTTCAATAGGAATCCAGATTGGAGGAATTGGTTCGCTTGCACCAAATCAGCGAACCCGATTATCACAGTTTGGTATGAGAGCATTAATTGGTGGTACAATTGCATCACTGTTTTCTGCTACAATAGTAGGTATGCTTTTCTGATAATTTTTATTTCTCAAAATGCTAAAAAGTCTTATTATTAGCCGTTTATGTGCGGTTGATAACTTATTCTTGACTTTATAATTTTGAAAAACTACCTTTGACGTTCGATTTTTTTGATGTTTATTTATAAATGTCGCAAAATCTCCATATTATGATTTTATAAGTTTTGGAGCTATTATTAAAAAAGTATCACCTGGTTTGAAAAAAATGTATAGATGAAGCAGTATTTAGACCTTATGCGCCATGTTTTAGATTCAGGCGTACAAAAAAGTGACAGAACAGGAACCGGCACAAAAAGTGTTTTTGGATATCAAATGAGGTTTGATCTGTCAGAGGGTTTCCCTGCATTAACAACTAAAAAGCTTCACTTAAAATCAATTATTCATGAACTTCTGTGGTTTTTAAATGGTGATACTAATATTAGCTATTTAAAAGAAAACGGAGTTAAAATATGGGACGAATGGGCTGATGAACAAGGAAACCTTGGCCCCGTATATGGTAAACAGTGGAGAAAGTGGAATGCCGGCAATAAGCATGTTGATCAGATTAGTAAAGTGATTAACCAGATTAAAACTAATCCTGATTCAAGAAGAATTATTGTTAGTGCATGGAATGTTGGTGAGCTTGAAGAAATGGCACTAATGCCCTGCCATGTTTTATTTCAGTTTTATGTTGCTGATGGCAGGCTTTCTTGTCAATTATACCAGAGAAGTGCTGATATTTTTCTTGGTGTTCCCTTTAATATTGCTTCTTATTCCCTACTTACTATGATGATAGCACAAGTATGTAATTTAAAGCCTGGAGATTATATTCATACATTTGGTGATGCACATTTATATTTAAATCATATTGAGCAGGCAAAATTACAACTATCAAGGAAATCCAGGAAGTTACCTGAAATGAAAATAAACCCGGAAGTAAAGGATATTTTCGGTTTTAATTATAATGATTTTGAATTAGTAAACTATGACCCTCATCCACATATAAAAGCTAAAGTGGCGGTTTAAGGGTTTTTAAAACAAAAAATATGAAACTTTCAATTATTGCAGCAGTGGCAAATAATGGAGTTATCGGGAACAAAAACAGGCTGATATGGCATATGCCGGCCGACCTGAAATTTTTCAGGAATAAAACCCTGGGACATACTATGCTAATGGGAAGAAAAACTTTTGAGAGTATTGGGAAACCGCTGCCGGGAAGAAAAACGGTTATTATTACACAACAAAAAGACTACAAAGTTGAAGGTTGTGATGTAGTGCACTCATTTAAAGATGCTTTAAAATTAGTAAAAAATGAAAAAGAGGTTTTTGTAGTTGGCGGAGCAGAAATATACACGCAGGCTATAGAGCACTATTATACAAAAACAATATATATTACCCGAATATTTGCCTCATTTGATGGAGACACGTTTTTCCCTGATATTGATGAAAAACACTGGGAAATGATAGAGCGCAACGACCATGAACCTGATAAGGATAATAAGTATCCTTTTTCATTTATGATATACAAAAGGCGCAAAAAGCCTATTGCATAAGTTGTGTTTTTTGCTTTTGTTTTTTTGCTGCCGGAAATAACACATTATTAAGTATCAGGCGGTATCCCGGAGAGTTTGGATATAGCTCTAAATCGGTTGGCGGGTCACCTACAAAGTGCCTTTAATCTT
>PWND01000166.1 GCA_003557965.1 Bacteroidales bacterium
CCGCCGATTCAATATCCTGGCTTTTTACAATATCCTCAACTTCTCCCTTTAATCCGAGATAAAAATTTTTACTTTTACTGTTTGCTCCTACTGATGATACAAAAATGAATTTTGTGCAACCTGCTTCTTTACAAAATTTAGCAGCATTCACAGGAATATCATAATCCACCTTGCGATAATCTGCTTTATTGCTTTTTACTTTTTTATTGGTTGTGCCAATAGTGCAAAAAACTACATTGCTCCCGTTAACTGATGATTTAAAAGCTTCATGGTCTTCAAAATCAATTACATTTTCTTTTACTTTTGGGTGGTTAATGTTTAGTGGCCGTCTTGTAATTATACTGGTTTGTGATAAGCTGTCATCATTTATCAATAACTCCAGCAAATGGCTTCCAATTAGTCCGCTTGCCCCTATCAGTGTTGCTTTTAAAGGTTTCATGTATATTGATTTTTTACTGAGGTTTTTACTTATGTAAAAAACAACAAGTACCTGGTGTAATAAGTTTGAAATCCAGAAATTAATTTATAACCTTTAATTCCTTACCTACTTTAATAAAAGCGTTTATAGCTTTGTCAAGATGTTTTTTCTCGTGCGCTGCAGACAGCTGTACGCGTATTCTTGCTTGTCCTTTAGGAACAACCGGGAAGTTGAACCCAATAACAAATATTCCTTCCTCCATCATTCGGGCAGCAAATTTTTGTGATAACGGCGCATCATACAGCATTAAAGCAACAATGGCTGAGTCAGACGGCTTAATGTCGAAACCTGCTTTGCCAATTTTTTCTTTGAAGTAAACGGCATTGCTCATCAATTTATCTCTAAGGCTTGTATCCCCTTCTATAAGGTCAAATACAGCTAATGAAGCACCAATAATAGCAGGGCTTAAAGAGTTAGAAAACAAATATGGTCTTGAATGCTGTCGTAGCATTGTAATAATTTCTTTGCTGCCGGTTGTAAATCCTCCCAGTCCGCCTCCAAGTGCCTTGCCTAAAGTTCCTGTAATTATATCAACCTTACCATGCACACCATGATACTCTGCTGAACCACGGCCGGTTTTACCTATGAAACCCGCTGAATGGCACTCATCTGACATGATAAGGGCATCATACTTTTGAGCTAATGAAACTATATCGTGCATTTTAGCAATATCTCCATCCATAGAGAAAACGCCATCCGTTACTATAATCCGATAACGCTGCGATTGCGATGCTTTTAGCTGCTTCTCAAGGTCGTCCATGTCGGAATGGTTGAAACGATAACGTTTAGCTTTACACAGACGCACACCATCTATTATTGATGCATGGTTTAATGCATCTGATATTATTGCATCATTTTCGTCAAAAAGCGGCGCAAAAACACCACCGTTTGCATCAAAACAAGCCGCATATAATATTGTATCCTCTGTGCTGAAAAAATTACTTATTCTGCTTTCAAGCTCTTTATGTATGTCTTGTGTTCCGCATATAAACCTTACCGATGATAAACCAAAACCATGAGTGTCCATTGCTTGTTTGGCTCCTTCTATTACTGATGAATGATTTGACAAACCAAGGTAGTTGTTGGCACAAAAATTAATAACCTCATGGCCACTGTCAAACTTAATAATTGCTGACTGTGCACTCGTTATTACGGACTCTTTTTTATATAATCCTGAACTCTTAATTTCTTCAATTTGTTCCTGTAAAAATTCTTTAAAGTCTTTTTTCATCCGTGTAAATTAGTGTTATCAAATTGATTATTAGTATTATGCGTATTCATGTATTCAATTTAAGGTGCTTTTATCCTGATGGAACCCTCATGTTTACACATGCACTTTTGTAAATGTTTAATAGATGAGGGTTTCATTTCTCGATTCGTTGTTGTGAGTGTAACTAACTCAAAAATGTTTACAAAGGTAATTAAAACAGACATAACCCTGAAAAGCTTAATTCAGGTTTTTGGTTTGCGTTTAAAAAAATGTATCTTTACATTGCGAAAAAATTTTTTTAATCATAAAAATAAAAAATATGAAAAAAGATATTGAAATTGCAAGGGAAGCTAAGATGCTTCATATTGAAGAAATTGCGCAACAACTAAATATTGACAAAAACCAACTGGAAACTTATGGCAAATATAAAGCAAAATTGCCCCTGACGTTAATTGACGAAGAAAAAATTAAAAACAACAAACTAATCCTTGTAACAGCTATTACACCTACTCCGTCCGGGGAAGGTAAAACGACTACGGCTATTGGGTTATCACAGGGGATGAATCTCTTAAACCACAAAACAACGGTTGTAATCAGAGAGCCATCATTAGGCCCCGTTTTTGGAATTAAAGGAGGCGCTGCCGGTGGAGGATATTCCCAGGTTGTTCCTATGGAGGATATTAATCTGCATTTTACCGGTGATTTTGCAGCGATTGAAAAAGCACATAACCTGTTGTCAGCAATTATTGACAATAACCTGCATAGTAAAACAAGAAAACTTGGGCTTGACCCAAGAACTATTGCATGGAAGAGGGTAATTGACATGAACGACAGAGCTTTAAGGAACATCGTTATTGGCCTTGGTGGTGTTACCCAGGGCGTGCCGAGAGAAAGCGGTTTTGATATTACTGCTGCTTCTGAAATTATGGCAATTCTTTGCTTAGTGAATGATTTGGAAGACCTTAAAAAAAGACTTGGAAATATTTTTGTAGGCTTTACTTATGATAAAAAACCTGTATATGCCAGAGACCTCAATGCCCAGGGTGCTATGGCGGCATTACTTAAAGAGGCCATAAAGCCAAATCTTGTGCAGACTTTAGAAAACACTCCGGCTATAATTCATGGTGGCCCTTTTGCTAATATTGCGCAGGGAACAAACTCTCTTATTGCTACAAAAGTTGCGCTTTCATTAAGTGATTATGTTGTTACTGAAGCCGGATTTGCTTCTGAACTTGGAGCTGAAAAGTTTTTCGACATTAAATGCCAGTACGGAAACCTTAAGCCCAGCGCTACTGTCCTTCTTGTTACTTTAAAAGCACTAAAGCATAGTGCTGGCATTGATTTAAAAGAAGTGAAACAAAAAAATCCTGATGCTGTAAAAACAGGGCTTGATAACCTTGAAAAGCATATTGAAAACCTGAATCACTTTAACTTTAAGCCGGTTATTGCCCTTAAAAATTATGAATTTGACTCAAAAGAAGAACAAAAAGTAGTCGTAGATTACTTGAATAAAAAAGGAATTAGTTTTGCCATTAATGATGAATGGTCTTATGGAGGTGAGGGAGCCAAAGGCCTGGCAGAGAAAGTTGTAGAAGCAGCTAACTCATATTCTCAGGAGTATAAACCATTATACGGCTTTGATATGAGCATAGAAGATAAGATTAAAACGGTAAGCACCAAAATGTATGGAGCTAAAGACGTTGAATATACTGCCGCTGCAAAAAAGAAACTGAAAGTCATTAATGATTTAAACTTAAACAACCTGCCTGTTTGTATTGCAAAAACGCAAAACTCGTTATCAGATAATCCAAAATTAAAAAACAGGCCGAAAGACTTTGTTGTTAATATTAGAGATATTGAAATTGCCGCAGGTGCCGGCTTTGTTGTTCCTATTGCAGGAAGTATAATGCGTATGCCCGGATTGCCTGAAGTGCCGGCAGCTGAAGCTGTAGATATTGACAAAAACGGCAACATTACCGGCTTAGCCTAAAGCCGTTACTTGTTGCGGGGTATTTAAGCAAACTATTAAAGAACTTATTTTTAATGCTTGTTATGAAAGAGAAGCTTGATATAATTTTATCCTCTTTTAGTGGTGAAGGCAGAGAGCTCATTCCTGTATTACAAAAAATACAGGAAGAAATGGGATATCTTTCACCTGAAGCAATGCTTTATGCTGCTGAATTTTTGAAAATTCCTCCAAGCAACGTTTTTGGTGTAGCATCGTTTTACGAACAATTCAGGTTTTCTCCGGTTGGTAAAAAAATAGTAATGGTTTGCCAGGGTACCGCATGTCATGTTAAAGGTGCTGAAAAAGTTATGAATGAAATATCACGTCATATTGGAATAAAAGAAGGCCAAACCAGGGAAGACATGGAATATACTTTAAAAGGCGTAGCATGTATTGGCTGCTGCGCCCTGGCTCCTTGCATTACCATTAATGACGATGTCCATGGGCGGCTAACGCCAAAGCTTATTGAAAAGATTTTTATTAAGAAACCAGTGAATAAAAAAACCAATGAGTAAAAATCTCAAGTCACGGGAGCTACTTGTTTGCTGTGGAACAGGTTGTGTGTCTGCAAAATCAGACCAGATACTTGATGAACTTAAAAAGGCCACATCAAACAATCCGGTAAAGATAAAGCCTACCGGCTGCCATGGTTTTTGTCAGCAAGGCCCTTTGGTAATTTCAGAACCTGAAGGAATTATGTACTGCAACATAACAAATGATGATGTTGAAGAAATTGCGAACTCTCACATTGAAAAAAACAAGCCTGTTGAAAGGCTTTTTTATCAGGACCCAGTAACGGGAAAAAGAATACCGCACTATAACGATATCAAGTTTTACAAAGAGCAGAAGCGCTTAATCCTTCGTAATTGTGGCCATATTAACCCGGAAGAAATTGATGAATATACGGATAATGGCGGATACCAAGCTGCAAAGAAAGCTCTTAACGAAATGAAGCCTGAAGATATTTTAATGATGATAAAAAAGTCTTCTTTAAGAGGATTAGGTGGTGCCGGCTTCCCTACAGGACTTAAATGGGAGTTTTGTTATAATGTAAAAGCGGATGAAAAATATGTGATTTGCAATGGCGATGAAGGAGACCCGGGTTCTTTCCAGGACAGGTCTGTTTTTGAAGGAGACCCTCATTCTGTTATTGAAGGCATGATAATCGCAGGTAAAACAATAGGAGCAAATAAAGGCTACATATATGTTAGAGCAGAATATCCCCTTGCTGTGAAAAGGCTTAAAATTGCAATTAGGCAGGCGCATGAAAAAGCTTTTCTTGGAAAAAACATTTTGGGAAGCAAGTACAGTTTTGATATTGAAATTTTTCAAGGTGCAGGTGCTTTTGTTTGTGGTGAGGAAACTGCACTGATAAATTCGATTGAAGGCAAAAGGGGTACACCAAGGCAAAGGCCACCTTTCCCCGCAGAATCAGGGCTTTGGGGTAAGCCAACCCTGATAAATAATGTAAAAACATTAGCTTCTGTGGCAAACATTATTAATAATGGAACAGAATGGTTTAATAAAATGGGAACTAAAACCAGCAAAGGAACTGCTATTTTTTCTCTGACAGGAGAAGCAGCAAATTGCGGACTGGTAGAAGTTCCAATGGGAATGACGTTGCGTAAAATAATATATGAAATAGGCGGGGGAACAACTGATAATAAAAAGTTTAAGGCTCTGCAGATAGGTGGGCCGTCCGGAGGATGCCTGCCAGAAAGCCTTCTGGATATTAACGTTGACTTTGATTCTTTAAAAAAGGCTGGTGCAATGATGGGGTCCGGTGGTATGGTTGTAATGGACGAAACAACCTGCATGGTTGATGTTGCTAAATACTTTCTTGACTTTACACAAAAAGAATCGTGCGGTGATTGTAACCCATGCAGGCTGGGAACAAAACAAATGCTTGATATTCTTAATGATATTGTGGAAGGAAAAGGGAAGCCTGAGGACATTGACCTGCTTTCTTATTTATCGGAAAGTATTAAAACAGGGTCTTTGTGCGGATTAGGGCAAACAGCCCCCAATCCGGTTCTTACAACTTTAAAATATTTTAGAGAGGAATATGAAGAGCACGTTAATAAAAAACTATGCCGTGCAAAAAAATGTAAAGCACTGATTTCCTACTATATCAACCCTGATAAATGTACTGGTTGTCATATATGCTTTAAAAACTGCCCGGATAACGCAATCTTCGGCGAGGCAAAAAAAACACATGAAATAATCCAGGATAAATGCACCAGGTGTGGAATTTGTTTTGAAAAATGCCCCCCCAAGTTTAATGCTATAGAATGCTACCCGGGAAAAATTTGAATATCGGTTTTGTCGTGGTAAAAAAATATTGAAGTATGAGCGATGTTAACATAATAATAGATGGTATTGAAGTTAAAGCTAAAGCTGGAAAAACTATTTTAGACGCAGCTCTCGAAAACAATATTTATATACCAAACTTATGCCACCACCCGGAACTTGTGCCAACAGGAACATGCAGAATGTGCCTTGTAGAAGTAGAAGGGATTAGTTCTGTTGTTGTTGCTTGTAAAACAATTGTAAGGCAAGGGATGTCTGTATCAACAGAAAGCCCGCTGATTAATTCTACCAGAAGAGCTACGCTTGAGTTGCTGCATATAAACCACAAACAGGATTGTACAAACTGCAAAAAGAATGGAATATGTAAGCTTCAAGAGGTAACAGCATTTGTTGGAGTAAATGAAGGCCGCCTGAAGCTTTTGAGAAAAAACAAACCGCATGTACCACCCGATAAGTCAAATCCCTTTTTTAAACTCGATCATGATAAGTGTATTTTATGTGGTATTTGTATAAGAACATGTAATGAAATTCAGGGAGTTGATGCGCTACAGTTTGCTTACAGGGGTTATCATACAATAGTGTCGGCATTTTTAAACCAAACTATAAAAGACTCTGTGTGTGAATCATGCGGCGAATGTGTGGTCAGATGTCCGGTAGGCGCACTTGTTCCCAAGCATACCAGTATGCCTTCAAGGGAGGTTAGCTCTGTATGCCCATACTGTGGTGTGGGATGTGGAATATTGCTTGGAGTTAGGGGAGATAAAATCACAAGCGTTACAGGGATAAAAGAAAGTCCTGTAAACAAAGGCCGGTTGTGCGTAAAGGGGCGCTACGGGTATGAATGGGTTAATCACTCAGAAAGATTAAAAAAGCCTTTGATAAAAAAAGGAGAAAACTTTGTTGAATCAAGCTGGGATGAAGCCTTAACCCTTATTGCAGAAAAGCTATCAAAGTACAAAGGAGAAAGCTTTGCTACTTTTTCATCAGCAAAGTGCACCAACGAAGATAATTATATAATTCAGAAATTTACCAGGGCAGGAATGCTCACCAATAATATTGATCACTGTGCCAGGCTGTGCCACGCTCCCTCAGTTGCCGGGCTGGCTCAAAGTTTTGGCAGCGGAGCAATGACTAACACAATTGGCGAACTTGGAAAAGCAGGCTGTATTTTTGCCATTGGGACAAATACTACAGAAAGCCACCCGGTTATTGCATTAGAAGTTAAAAGTGCAAAGAAAAACGGAAGTAAGATAATTGTGGCAAATCCCAGGGAAATTGATTTATGCAAGTTTGCAGATATATGGCTACAACATAAGCCGGGAACTGATGTCCCTTTGCTTATGGGAATATGTAAAGCCATTATAAATAACGGCCTGGAAGATGAAGAATTTATTAATAGCCGGTGTGAAGGCTATTCTGAATTTAAGGAGTCATTAAAAGAGTATGATTTAAAAAATGTTGAAAAGATTACCGGGGTGCCAGCCGGGAAAATTAAAGAAGCTGCAAAAGTGTATGCTTCAATGGGCCCGTCAAGCATAATCTATGCTATGGGAATTACACAACACACGCATGGCACAGATAATGTTTTAGCAATTAGCAACCTTGCTATGCTTACCGGAAATATTGGCAAAAAATCATCAGGAGTAAATCCCTTGCGTGGGCAAAATAATGTGCAGGGAGCATGCGATATGGGAGCTTTACCTAATTTTTTTCCCGGATATCAAAAAGTATTAGAGGAAACCGTTATTAAGAAGTTTGAAAGTGCATGGGAGTGCAAGCTAAGTAATAAAACAGGAATTACATTAACGGAAATTATTGATGCAATTGATAGAAAGAAAGTAAAAGCCCTTTACCTGGTAGGAGAAAACTCGCTTCTAAGTGAACCTGATGCTAATCACGTTAAAGAGGCTTTGAAAAAGCTTGAATTTTTTGTTGCACAGGATGTCTTTTTGTCAGAAACAGCATGCCTTGCAGATGTTGTTTTGCCTGCCGCTAGTTTTGCAGAAAAAGACGGAACTTTTACCAATACTGAAAGAAGAATACAGAGGGTAAGAAAGGCATTAAATCCAATTGGAGAATCAAAGCCGGATTGGCTTATTACGTGTATGATAGCTCAAAAGATGGGAATTAAAGGTTTTGAGTTTAGTGGTGCAAAAGAAATTTTTGACGAAATTTCAAAGCTTACACCATCTTATAAAGGAGTATCGTACGAAAGAATTGATAAAACGGGTTTGCAGTGGCCGGTTTATGATAAAACGCACAAAGGAACGCCTGTTCTTCACAAGGAAAAATTTCTAACAAGTAACGGCTTAGGCAGATTCGCAAAGCTTAAATACAGGCCGCCGGCAGAAATTCCTGATAAAGAGTATCCGCTGTTACTAACCACGGAAAGAAGCTTATATCATTACCATACAGGAACTATGAGCAGAAGAGTTGATGGCCTTAACGTTTTAAACAGTGAGGAGCTTGTGGAAATAAACCCCACCGACGCTGAAAAATACAGATTGAAGGATGGTGATAAAGTCAGTGTTGAATCAAGAAGAGGAAGGGTTAACGCAGTGATTAAAACAACAAAAAAATGTCCCAAAGGTGTTATTTCTATGAGCTTTCACTTTTTCGAAAGCCCAACGAATGTCATTACTAATCCTGCAATTGACCCGGTCGCCAAAATCCCTGAACTGAAAGTTGCTGCCGTAAGAATACAAAAAACATAAATGTCGCAGAATGAAAGAAACAAAATAGAAATTTCTGCAATTTATTGTTTGTCAGGCTTATCAATATTATTTGCTTTTTTCAAATCTTCAGGAGAATTTATGTTGAAAAAAATCTTTTCGGCAGAATAAACGTCTCTGATTTTATAAAAAAGGACATTCATGCCATGGTAAATATTCCTTATCCTCTTATCATCACTTTGTAAAACATTTTTAGCTTTCTCTTTAATGCTTTGGCTATAAATTGCATGTAAGGGCTCTATGCCTTTTTTATGTTCCGGAACAATCGCATCACAAGAACAGTTAATGTATTCAAGTATCAGTTCAGAAATAAACTCAGCAGAAATAAACGGCATATCACATGATAAAACAAAAACAGCATCAGCTTTTGAGTGTGTTAATGCAGAATGAATCCCTGCCAATGGCCCGGAAGAATTATAAATGTCTTTAACAACCTTGTAAGATATTGGCAAAGACAAATTGTTGCTTACCACAAAGATTTCATCAAACAGACAAGATAATACATCAATTTGTTTTTCAATAATTGTTTCTCCCCTAATATTTAATAATGCTTTTTGCTTTCCTCGCAAGCGCAAACTTTTGCCCCCCGAAAGTATAGCAGCTGATATTTTGTTTTGAGGATATTTCATAAATTATTGCTGTTTTCCGGCTAAATATAGTTTCTATACCTTACCCCTGTTGATGCTTGCATGGTAACTGTATTCTTACAATATCTCAAATAATTTTTCAATTATCTCTTTTGCTTTTGCAGCACCTTTTTCAGTAATATAAAGCGACTTTGCTTTATAAGAGTAATCAATCAGTTCATCGCGTTTTAGTTCATCTAATACGCTCCAATCATACCCTTTCCAGGCCCTGGTTATCTCTCTGTTTTCAACTACACCTTCTTCCCAGGAAGTGAGATAGGCCAATGCTAGTGTTAGTTGTCTGGCTATTTCTTGGTTGTTTTGAGTTTTGCCCATTTTAATGATATTTTTAAAAACATAATAAACTATATGAACCCCTCATCTACTAAACATATATAAAAGCGCATGCGTAAACATGAGGGTTCCATCGGGATAAATTGAATACATGAATACGCATAATACTAATATTTAATTTGATAACACTAATTTACACAGATGAAAATGTTCAAAGGATAAACTTACTATATTTGCATTAATGAAACAAAAAAAGCAAGATATAAAATTAATTAATCCTGAAAAATACCCTTCAATCATTAAAGGCTATGGAGAAAAGCCATTTAGGGCAAAGCAGCTAAGCCATTGGTTATGGAAAAAGCATGTATGTGACTTTGATATGATGACGAATCTGTCGGCCGGCCTCAGAAATAATTTAAAAAGAGACTATGAAATAGGTTGCATAAAGCCCCTGTTGACAAAAAAAAGTAAAGACAGAACAATAAAAGTTGCTTTTGGCTTATTCGACAAAAACACAATAGAAGCTGTTCTGATACCATCAAATAACCGAATAACTGCGTGTTTATCGTCACAGGCAGGATGTGCTTTGGGATGTAAGTTTTGTGCTACTGCAAAAATGGGCTTTACCCGTAACTTATATGCTTATGAAATATATGGCCAGCTTGTTGAGCTTGGGACAATAGCAGAAGAGAACTATAATTCCGGGATTAATAATGTGGTTTTAATGGGTATGGGAGAGCCTTTACTAAACTATGACGAAGTACAGGCAGCAATAGATATGATGGTTTCGGAAGAAGGAATGGGAATGTCGCCGTCAAGAATTACTCTTTCAACAGTAGGTATCGTTGACGGGATTAAAAGAATGGCTGATAACCAGGCAGCATACAACCTGGCTGTTTCTTTACACACTGCAGACAATAAAAAAAGAGATAATCTGATTCCTGCAAATAAAAAAAATAACCTTACAGCATTAAAAAATGCAATCAAGTATTTTTATGAAAAAACAAATACCCGCATCACCTATGAATACCTTTTACTAAAAGGAGTTAACGACAGCGAGGAAGATGCTGAAAAACTTGCCGGATTTTGCAGAATAAGCCCGTGTAAGGTAAACATAATCGAGTATAATTCCGTAAAAGGAATAAACTATGAAGCTTCGACAGGAGAATCTTTAAAAAAGTTTAAGGATATTCTTGATAGTAAAAATATGATTGTAAACATTAGGCGAAGTAAAGGGGCTGACATTGAGGCAGCTTGCGGCCAGCTTGCAAAAGAACTTAACAAATTCAAGAAAAAATGAAAAGCAGAATAGCCAAGTTTATATTACATTCGCTGGGGTGGCGCATAGACTCCACAATGCCTGAAAACATAAAAAAAGCTGTAGTTATTATGGCCCCGCATACCAGCTATTATGATTTTTTATACGGTCGCCTGGCTTTTGCTGCTTATAAAGTAAAAGGCAAGTATATGATAAAAAGAGAGGTGTTTAAATTTCCTTTTGGACCTTTTGTTAAAGCTATGGGTGGAATACCTGTTGACAGGTCTAATAGCCGGAATGCTATAAAAAGCGTAAAAGAGGCCTTCGAAAAAAGAGAGGAGTTATTCTTGGTTGTTACGCCTGAAGGTACCAGAAAAAAAGTAAATAAATGGAAAAGGGGTTTTTACTTTATTGCCCAAAGTGCTAAAGTGCCTGTTATTTTAGGCTATCTTGACTATAAAACTAAGCGCGGTGGAATAGGGCCGGTTATTTATCCTTCAGGAGACTTTGAAGCAGACTTTAAAATAATTGAAGATTTTTACCGGGGAAAAACAGCAAAGCACCCGGAAAAATTTAACCTAAGCCAGTAGTTATTCTAATTACAAAATTGAAAAAAATTGATGCTAAGCAGGTTCACATACAAACCTATTTTAATAAAACATTTGGTTTTTATGTTTGCGCTATTTGCCGGCTTAAACACTACATCTCAAACAATACCGGAACACCACTCAAACAAGGCGCTATACGACTTTATAGATGAGTTGGCAAACAGCCATATCATTGAAATCCGAAGTGTAGCAAAACCTTACCCGCGGTCATTTATTGCCCAAAAACTAAAAACAGCATATAGCCGAAAAGACGAATTAACAAACAGGCAATTATTTTTATTAAAAAGATACATAAATGAGTTTGCAATAGAACTTGATATTGAAAGACAATCTGATGTTACAATTTACAAAAAAGACACAACTCTTTTGTGGAGCCTTTTTCAACCCACTCTTGATTACAGGGATACACTTTTCAGGCTTAGCTTAAGGCCTGTGTACGGCATCAGGTATTTTACCAACGAAAACGGACAAATTCGACACACATGGGGAGGCGTGGAAGTTAATAGCTATGTTGGTGATAACTGGTCGGTTTATGTTAGCCTTAGAGACAATCAACAGAAAGGGGCAAGGTTGGCAACCCCTACATACTTAACTCAAGAGCTTGGAGGTGCATATAAAGGTATTACCGGTGGCGGACAGGGTGGAGAATTTAGTGAAATGAGAGGAGGTATTTCAGCTTCATGGGACTGGGGTGCAATATATTTTGAAAAAAACCATATTACCTGGGGCGACAATTACCATGGGGCGAATATTTTTTCAGGAAGAACACCGTCGTTCCCAATGATAAGGCTGCATCTGCATCCCGCAGACTGGCTCGATTTTCACTATTACCACGGGTGGTTGGTATCTATGGAAGTTGATAGTATTAGAACTTACATCCCGTATGATGGCTCACCTGCAAAAAAAGTTTACCATAATAAATATATTGCAGCCAATATGTACACTCTTACCCTGCTGCCCAGGCTTAATATATCAATTGGAAATTCCACAATTTATGATAATGAAATATATCCCGGATATCTTATCCCTTTCTTCTTTTATAAATCTGTTGTGCACACACAAACCAGGGGATTAGGGCATAATCATAACTCAGCTATGTTTTTGAATGTCAGTTCCAGGCAAATCAAAAACCTGCATGTGTACGGAACATGGTTTGTAGATGAGTTCTCAATTACAAGGGTAGGCGATGATGAAAGGACCAATTTCACCAGTACGAAAGCCGGTGCCAGGCTTAGCAACTGGCCGGTTAGAAACGTGTCTTTAACAGGCGAATATACTTTTACTTACCCAAAAACTTTTCAGCACAGAACCCCTACAACAACTTTTGAAACTAACTATTTCAACCTGGGACATTACATGAGAGATAATTCCAGGGAACTTTTTCTTGCGCTTAATGCTCAGCCATATAAGGGATTACATATTGAATTATCATACTTAAAAGCCGAAAAGGGAAATTTGTTCCCGTATTTATACGGAGAGGGAAGGCAAGACAAAGACCCGTACATGAAGGATGTAGTATGGACTAATGAAACGATTGCCCTTAAACTCAGATACATGTTTTATAATAACTTTAGCATATTTGTAGAATATAACAATATGAATATTCAGGGATATGATGTTGACGATAAAACAGCCGAAGAATATTTAAATATGTTTACACCGGGCTTATTTCATGGAATAACCAATACTTTTTCTTTTGGGCTGCAGTTGGGGTTTTAAATCATATTTAAAATTTTGATTAATGTAAAAACTAATAAGCAACAAAACAGTTGCTTAGCCAATTAACAATAATACGGAAAAAATGAGAAAGGCATTATTTTACATTTATATCATATTTATAATAATAATTACTGTAACTCCGCTGCAAAAGGCCGGAGTTTCAGGGATTAATAATGTATATATCAGTGAGTTCAGGCTTGATTATATTTTGCATATTATTGCATTTTTACCATGGGTATTATTATGTGAAATGTCATGGGACATTAATAAAAAGTATAAAAAAGCACTAATCCTCTTATCCGGAATAGCTTTTGCTTCAATGTCAGAGTGGGCACATTATTTTATTCCTTACAGAGGTTATAACATTAACGACTTGATTTATAATATTGCCGGAGTGCTTGCCGGATCAGTTGCCTGGTTATTTTACAACAATGGCAAAATAGTTTTCTTCAAGAAAACACGCCAATGAAAACAACTTTTTTTATGATTTGCTGTAATAAAACTACGCCGGCCGGCATTAAAAATATTGTTTAACTTTGTCTTATATAAAAAACAAAATTTATGTATAAAGTATTAAGCATTGCTTCTACTCCTCAAAATCTTGTTAAGCTCTCATCTATAGATAAGGCATTAAAAAAGCACCGAAAAGGCATCAAAAATATTATATGTTTTTTTGGGCCTGAAAAAGATGAAATAGATTCTTTAAACACTTTTGCTAACCTAAATCTGCCACGAACACATTGGTATATTGATTATGGAGAAGGCACTGAGGTTGAAATAACTGCAAAATCAATGCTTGAGTTTGAAAAAATTTTAAAAGAAGAAAAACCTTCCCTGGTTTTTTTGTCAGGCCATGAAGTTTCCACTTTGGCCTGCGCAATAACTGCATCTAAACTAAATATTAAACTTGCTCATATTGATGCAGGGTTGCGAAGCTTTGACAGAAGCAGCCATGAGGAAATGAACAGAATTGTTATTGATACACTGTGTGACTATCACTTTGTAAGTGAGCATAGTGGTATGAAAAACCTTAGAGATGAAGGTGAAGAGAACGACAACATTTATTTTACAGGAAATGCCCTTGTTGACAGCTTAGATTTATACTGGGATGATATTAAAAACTCGGATATTGTAAAAAAGATCGGACTTAATTCGCTTGATTATGTTGTTGTATTTTTTCAGCATTATGAAAATCTTGGAAGCCTTGACAGAATGACAGAAATAGTAGAAAAGCTAAATCGGCTTTCAAAAAAATGTACTGTTGTGTGGCCAATGAGCCAACTGGAAAAAAACAGCATGATTGGATTTATGCTTGATAAAAAGCTAAGTAAAAATGTTAAGGTTATTGATATGCAACCCTATGTTGACTTTTTATCTTTACTGTATAACTCAAAGGCTGTTATGACAGATACTAGTGAGATACAGGAAGAAACAACATACCTGGGTGTACAATGCATAACAATAATGAAATTTACTGAGCGTATTGTTACTTTGGATATTGGCACAAACCACCTTGTAGGATATGATGCAGAACGTGCTGAAAAAACAACGGAAGATATTTTGGGTGGAACTTTAAAACCCGGGAGAATCCCTGAAATGTGGGACGGTAAAGCCGGGAAAAGAATTGCAGATATTACAATTGCAGAAATACTAAATATCCGGAGTGAGTAAAAAGTACAATTTTAAATACCATACTTTTCTGTTTTTTAAAATGCTTTAATAGTTTAAAACAAAGATGAAGTTATTATCTAAAGTTATTTTTTCAGCCTTAATAATCTGTTTATTACCAAATTTTTCAAACCCAAGCAATGCTTTTAATCTTTCCGAAGAAGCTGATTTTTATTTACTTACAGCAACCCCGGGTGATGAACTTTATTCGGTTTTCGGACACAGTGCTATATGGGTTTATGACCAAAAAACAGGGATTGACTATGTATATAACTATGGCACTTTTGATTTCAGAACACCAAACTTCTACCTGAAATTTATTAGAGGTAAGCTGCATTATATGCTTTCGGTTAGCAGTATTAGAGGATTTGAATTTGCATACAGGCTTGATGGCAGAGGTGTGGTAAAACAAAAAATAAACCTTAGCTACCGGGAAAAACTACAAATCTTTGACTTTCTTGAAGATAATAAAAAACCGGAAAACAGGGAATATCTTTATGATTTCTTTTATGATAACTGTGCCACAAGGATAAGAGATGTTTTCGATAAGTTTGTTGATATTAAATGGCATGAATATCCTTTTGATTTTGACCCAAAAACATACAGAGAGTTACTTAAAGATTATGTAATGGATATGACATGGGAAAGATTTGGTATTGATATAGCACTGGGTGTTCCTGTTGACAGAAAAGCAGATGTGTATGATTATATGTTTTTGCCTGACCACATGTATGTTGCGTTTGCAAATGCCAAAAGAAGCGATGGAGAACCACTGGTGCTTATGGAAAAAACTATAGTAGAAGAAACTTTAGAAACTCAAAAACCCGGGCTTTTTAACCCTGTTGTATTATTCTGGTTTTTGTTTTTTGTTGTTTTTTTAGCCTTGTTTTTTAAAAGAACAAGAAAATATTTTGCAAAAACATGGATTTTTATCCTTGGGCTTACAGGAATAGCTCTTTCTCCTTTGTACCTGTTTTCTGACCATGCTGCCTTTACACCCAATTTAAATCTTTTGTGGGCCTTGCCTACCCATATTTTTTTCGTGTTTAAAACCACAAAACAATGGGGACAGAAATATTTTAAATATGTATGCTTTCTAACAATTATCTTATTAATATTTTTTCCCTGGCTGCCACAAAAATTTAATCCTGCAATTTTCCCAATTATGTTAACAACATTGTTTTGCTCAACATATTTAGCTTATAGAAACCTTAAATCTTAAATTTATGATACAAATCAAAGTATTAGTTTTTAATCCTTTCCAGGTAAACACTTACATACTGTATGATGAAACAGGAGAGTGTGCTATTATTGACCCGGCATGCTATGAAACTTTTGAAGAAGAAATGCTGCATGAGTTTATTAGCTCAAACAAACTAAAGCCGGTACTGCACTTATATACACACTGCCATATAGACCATGTTCTTGGCACAAATTTTATATATGAGAAATATGGAATAAAACCTATGACACATATTGACAGCAAGGTGTTTATTCAAAATGCGAAAGCTCATGGAACCGGTTTTGGGTTTAATATTCAAGAGCTTGTAATGCCGGAAAAATGGATTGAAGATGAAGAAGTGCTATCCTTCGGAAAACAAAAGCTTAAAGCTATTCTTACACCCGGCCACGCCAACGGAAGCCTCTGTTATTATGATGAAAAAAATGAATTTGTTGTGTGTGGAGATGTTTTGTTTCATGGTGGCATTGGCAGAACAGATTTACCAACAGGTGATTATGAAACTTTGATTAACTCAATTAATACAAAGCTTTTAACATTGCCTGATAATGTTGTTGTGTTTCCCGGGCATGGAGATAAATCTACAATAGGCTTTGAAAAAAGCAACAACCCATTCCTTACAGGAATGTAAGCATTTGATTTTAAAAAATTTAGCGGTTTTTATAATCAAAAATAATTTTAAAAAAACAGTAGTTTTTTTTAACTTTGCATGATAATATAAAACTTGCTACTTCAATAATATAGGTTAATGTCAAATCAGTTTAATGTTAATGTTTTTGATTACAGAAAAAAGATAATAATTTCTGTATTTGTTTTAACGGCATTAATTTTTTTAATACAGCTATTTCATATTCAACTGCTTGATCATAGCTATAAAGCATCCGCCAGCAGTAATATTACCCGGCATATAACAAAATATCCGGCAAGGGGTCTGATATATGACAGAAACCAAAACCTGCTTGTTTATAATGATCCATATTATGATTTAATGGTTACGCCGGGGCAGGTTGCAAACATTGACACACTGGAGTTTTGCGAACTTCTTGGTATAGATAAGGAAACGTTTATCCGGAGGATTACAAGTGCCAGGGAATTTGCCGTTCACTTGCCATCTGTTTTTGAAAAGCAATTATCAAATGAAGAGTATGCTGTATTAAAAGAAGTTTTGTATAAATATCCCGGATTTTTTGTTCAGCCAAGAACTTTAAGAAGATATTCAAAACCGGTAGCTGCTCATATATTTGGCTATGTTGCTGAAGTTGACAGCGAAACAGTGCGCTTAGATCCATACTACAGGCCAAGGGATTATATAGGAATAAGTGGCCTTGAGAAGTCTTATGAAACTGTTTTGCGAGGCTCGAAAGGATTGCGAATTATTACTGTAGATGCTTTAGGGCGTGATATGGGTTCTTTTAAAGATGGCCGCTATGATGTAGCAGCTAAACCGGGCACCGACCTTTATCTTTCTCTTGATGCTGAATTACAAGAGTATGGGGAAAAGCTTATGCAAAACAAAAGAGGCAGCATTGTTGCAATTGAACCATCTACCGGCGAAATACTGGCACTGGTTACTTCTCCATCATACGACCCCAACCTTTTGGTTGGCAGAAAAAGGTCACAGAACTTCAGAAGTTTACAAAGAGATACTTTGCGCCCATTGTTTAACAGGGCTTTAATGGCACACTACCCCCCCGGCTCTGTTTTTAAAGTTATTAGCGGGCTTATTGGGTTGCATGAAGGTGTGGTTAGTACCAACAGTAAATACTCGTGCCCTGGGTTTTATCGTGCCGGCGGTATTACTGTACAATGCAGATACCACCCAAGCCCGGTTGATATTTATGGAACTATAAAGCATAGCTGCAATACTGCTTCCAGTATTATTTTCAGAAGCACCATTGAAAAACCGGGATTTAGTAACATTCAAGAGTCTTTCAACAACTGGAGAAGCCATGTAAGCAGTTTTGGATTAGGAAAAAGATTTAACAGCGACTTACCTTATGAACTCCCCGGCATTATTGCAACTTCTGATTATTACGACAACATATATGGTACCAGGGGCTGGCGAGCCTTAACGATATTGTCTTTGGGCATTGGACAAGGAGAGATTGGAACAACACCTATTCAACTTGCAAATGTTGCGGCCTCAATTGCTAATAATGGGTACTACTATACCCCTCACATTGTTAAAGCAGTTGGAAGTATTGATAACCCTATCGAAAAACATTCTGAAAAAAACTATACAAGCATTGATTCTACGCATTTTGCTGTTATGAAAAAAGCAATGATACAGGTTGCTGAAGAAGGAACTGCAAGGTTTTCGCGAATACCCGATATACAAGTTGCCGGGAAAACCGGAACAGTGCAAAACCCACATGGAGAAAACCATTCAGCTTATATCGCTTATGGACCTGCTGATGACCCACAGATAGCCGTTTGTGTAATTATTGAAAATGCAGGATATGGGTCAACATGGGCAGCACCCACAGCAAGCCTTATTATTGAAAAGTATTTAACTGGCGAAGTAAAAAGAACATGGCACGAAAACAGAATTTTAAATGCTAATTTTTTGAAACCATTTCCGGAAGAGGATTAAGTATGAAGCAACAAATATTTAAAGATTTTAAAAATATTGACAAAACGATTGTTTTGCTTTATTTAATACTGGTTGTTGTTGGCTGGCTTAGCATTTACGCTGCTGATTATAAAGAAGTGCACAGAGGAATTTTCGATATTTCCACAAACTATGGCAAGCAGCTTATATGGATATTTGCCGCATTTTTTATTGGTTTTGCTATGTTGCTGATTGATGTAAAACTACTACAGGCATTTGCATATCAAATATTCGCAATATCAATGCTTGTTTTGGTGGCAGTTTTGTTTTTTGGCACGGAAATAAATGCCTCAAAATCCTGGTTTACTTTTGGGCAATTTAGTATCCAGCCCTCAGAGTTTACTAAGTTTACTGCAGCATTGGCCATTGCTAAATACATAAACAGCAACAAAAACCGAGCATTGTCATTTAAAATCAGGCTAATGCCATTGGTGTTTTTATTTATTCCTTTTGCACTGGTAATGCTTCAAAATGACACAGGAACAGCAATGGTTTTTGGAGCCCTGTTTTTTATGTTATACAGAGAAGGGTATATTTCAGGCGTTCTGCTGTCTTTTGCCGCTGCTGCTGCTTTTTTATTTATTCTGACATTGCTGATGAACGAATTTGTTATTATTGGGATTTTAGCTCTAATAGCTGTTATTACTGCTATTATCCTTAGAAACAACAAAAAAGAAGTAATGGCAGTTGTAGGCTTGTTTGTTCTGCTTTCTGTTTATGTTTATTCTGTAGATTATACTTTTGAGAATGTTTTGCAGCCTCACCAAAAAAACAGGATAGAAGTCCTTGTTGACCCCAATGTTGACCCATTAGGTGCAGGGTATAACCTTAATCAATCAAAAATTGCAATTGGTTCAGGAGGCCTTTGGGGAAAAGGGTTTTTAGCAGGAACTCAAACCAAGTTTGACTTTGTGCCTGAACAAAGCACCGACTTTATTTTTTGTACTATTGGTGAAGAGTGGGGATGGGCTGGAAGTGCAGCACTAATTATTATTTTTGTTGTTTTCTTGATTAGAATTATTTTAGTAGCTGAAAAACAACGCTCAGCTTTTAGCAGGATCGTTGGGTATAGTACGGCCTGCCTATTATTTTTTCACTTTGCTGTTAATATTGGAATGACGATAGGCCTTGTTCCGGTTATTGGAATACCCCTGCCATTTATAAGCTATGGGGGATCTTCTTTGCTGGCTTTTACTATTATGATTTTTACATTTTTGAAGCTGGATATGAAAAAATTAGAGATGTTATAATTAGCTTTACAACACGCATAATAACAAAATTGATCAAATGGTTATAGCAATATATGGAAGAAAGTTTTCGCAGGAGTATTCAGAGAGTATCCAGCGAATGATTGAAAATCTTGAAAAAGCCGCAGAATTATTTTGTATTCATGAACAAATATTTGATTTTTTATCTTCCAACATAAAATTCAACAAACCTGTTGAAAAGTTTTCAAGCCACGAAAGCTTAAACAAAAACACTTTTTGCCTTATCAGCATTGGAGGTGATGGCACTTTGCTTGATACCTTAACACTGATTAGAGATTCCGGCATCCCGGTTTTGGGAATTAATGCCGGAAGGCTGGGCTTTTTATCTGCAATTACAGCTGACGAAATTGCATTTGCAACCAATTGTATTGTTACAGGGAATTACAGCATAGATTCAAGAACTTTAGTACAGCTTAAGTCGCCAGGCCACTTTTTCAATGACTTTGCTTATGCCCTTAACGAATTAGCTATTGTTAAAAGCGACACAACAAGCATGATTACGATAAAAGCTATGGTAAATAATCAGTACCTTAATACATACTGGGCAGATGGGCTTATTGTTGCTACTCCAACAGGGAGCACCGGCTACTCATTAAGTTGTGGTGGCCCGATTATTTCTCCGGAATCCAGCAACCTGGTAGTTACCCCTATAGCATCACATAACTTAACGGTAAGGCCCGTTATAATACCTGACAACGCAGAAGTAAAACTTGTTGTGGAAGGGAGAAACCAGGAATACAACCTTGTAATGGACTCCAGGTCAGTTATTGTTAATAACAAAATGGAAATAAAAATTTCAATAGCTGGCTTTAGATTTAACCTATTGTGCCCCGGACAGAAAAACTTCTACGAAACCATAAGAAATAAACTAACATGGGGGCTGGATAAAAGAAATTAATATTATTAAAAGAAAAGATTTATTTAACATATTTATAAAAAATTACTATATTTGCCCGCAAACTATATTAACATTGTTGGTTTATTAATATATTTGGCATTGCAAAATTAAACCACAAATGACAAATTTTTCTCGTATAATTATTTTTCTCTTTGTTTTAACACTTTGCCTAGAAGCATTTTCTCAGGGGCAAGCCTGGAGAAGAGAAAGAGAACATATTGTATTAGGGCTGGGTGGCACAGGCTTTATGGGTGACTTGGGAGGTGCTGACAGAGAAGGTTCTCACTTTGTCAGGGACTATGACTTCGCTGCTATGAGGCCGGCAGGCCTGCTGGGTTTTAGATATTTTGTGATAGAAGACGTCGCCGTTAGAGGAAGTTTAGCGTATGGATATGTTTCAGGTGATGATGCTCACACCAATGAACCATACAGGAGCAATAGAAATATTCACTTCAGGTCACCAATTTGGGAGCTTGCTGCACAAGGTGAGTATTACTTTTTAAGAGCCTACCAGATGGGCGCTAGATATAGAAGAGTTACACGTACAAGGGGTTGGTTTGGCTATAACTTCTCCGCTTATGCCTTTGGAGGCGTTGCAGCTTTTTACTACAACCCTCAAGGATATTTTGATAGAGATCAATACAATGGAACTATCCCGGTGGAAGATCTGCCCGAAAATGGATGGTATAACTTAAGGCCACTCCGAACCGAAGGACAAGGATACTTCCCTACCAGGGAAAAATATTCTACCATATCCGTTTCTGTCCCTCTGGGTGTTGGTGCAATCTTTGTTATTAATAGAGAATTATCAGTAGGGATTGAATATGGTTTTAGATTAACATGGACTGACTACATTGACGATACCAGCCGTACTTACGTTGACCCGGCAATATTCCATGAAATGTTTGAAGGCAATCCACAAAAAATTGCCCTGGCAGAATATTTTGCTAATCCTACATCAGGAGAGCTTGGCGACAATGTTACAGCACCGGGGCAGCAAAGAGGCGGCCCTCACAACAATGATGCATATATGTTTACATTAATTACTGTTTACTATAAAATGCCACAACTTAGGCCATCGCATGGCCTGCCAAGATTTTAACTTTTATACTCTTTATTTTGGTTGAAAAATATTTTTAATAATGTTTCGTTATATAAAAACTTCCTTTAAAGGAAGTTTTTCAGTTATTAGGGAAGTGTGTTAAATATTTATATATGATATTTAAGCTTTTTGCAGCATCTTTATTGCTTGTTATTTGTTTGCAGCCGGCATACAGCCAAAAAAATGAAATAGGTATAGTAGGTGGTGGCAGCTATTATTTAGGTGACCTTAACCCTTCAAAGCATTTTGCTATGACAAATGCTGCGGGAGGAATAATCTATCGCAGAAATTTTACGGAACACTTAGCTGTAAGAGCAAATGCAATATATGGCAAAGTAGAAGCTGACGATGCTGTAATTGGCTATAATACAGAAAGAAACCTGCATTTTCGCTCATCTATTATTGAATTATCTGCTCAGGCCGAAGTAAACTTTGTGCCATTTATTGCAGGAGATATTGATTCACCATATAGCTTTTACCTGATTGGTGGCATAGGCGCTTTTCGTTATAACCCCAAAGCATATTATAATGGCACATGGTATGAACTTAGAGGACTGGGAACAGAAGGACAGGGCTCAGAATTATATCCCGACAGAGAAATGTATAGCCTGTATTCATATAGCTTAATATTTGGAGTTGGCATGAAGTTTTATATTTCACAGTATATTACAGCCGGCCTTGAATGGGGTATGAGAAGAACAGGAACCGATTATTTGGATGATGTTAGCACTTCATATCCCGACCCGGCAGCACTCTCTGAATTAGCATCGAATTTATCCGACAGAAGTTTGAACCAGAATAATGTGCCGGGAATGCAAAGAGGAAACCCTTATAGAAATGACTGGTATTCTTTTGCAGGGTTAAGTATCACTTTTAAAATTAATGACCCCAGTGGAATAAGATGCTATACTTATGATTAAAGAGTATTATTCTTTATTAATGCTGTTGATAAAAATTATTGAACCTTATAAATGAAAAACAATATAAATCTTTTTTTTTAATTAAAAACATTTTAAGAACTTTGTGCCTCTTTTTTAGCAGAATACTAAACAAACATGCAACTAAAACAAAAAATAATAAAAGACAAGCTGCCTAAACATGTTGCCTTGATTATGGATGGTAATGGGCGATGGGCTAAGCAAAGAGGTAAAGAAAGAGTTTTTGGCCACGAAAACGGTGTTAATGCCGTAAAGCAAACCGTAGAAGCAGCCGGTGAAATCGGAATACCATATCTTACTTTTTATGCCTTTTCAACTGAAAACTGGGATAGGCCAAAAGAAGAAGTTGACACACTAATGGAGTTACTGGTTAAAGCTATTCAAACAGAAACAGAAACCCTTAATAAAAATGGTGTCAGGCTAAAAGCAATAGGGGATTTAAACAGCTTGCCAAAAAAATGCTATGAAGAACTTGCAGAAGCTATAAATATTACATCAAATAATGACAAAATTACTGTAGTGATAGCATTAAGCTATAGTTCCAGGTATGAAATAGTTGAAGCTGTGAAAAACATTAGTGATCTGGTAAAATCAGAGCGAATTAATACCAAAGAGATAGATCAAAAAATGTTTTCTTCGTTTCTTCAAACAAACGAATTTCCTGACCCTGATTTATTGATTCGAACCAGTGGTGAGCAAAGGATCAGTAATTTTTTATTATGGCAATTGGCATATTCTGAACTATATTTTACACCAGTATTGTGGCCTGATTTCAACAAAGAGCATTTTTATGAAGCCATAATTGATTTTCAAAGCAGGGAAAGGCGCTTTGGGAAAACAGAATAGTGAAAAACAGAAAATAGCGTAACTGTATAATAAAATGAAAAATATATAGTTGTTTTTTTTTAGATAATATTACTTTAATGACAAGCTACCTGGAATATAAAAGAAGATTTTTAAGAAAAGGATACTCTGTCTGATTTGTAAAAAACATATAAACATGATATATAAACTAATAATCATTTTCTTTACTGTAACTCTTTTAAGCATAAATGCCGGCGGACAGGTTCTTACAGGTGATCAAATAAATATTGATTATAGTAATCCGCAAGAGTATGAAATAGGAGGTATTACCGTTAGTGGGGTAAACTTTATTGAGCATAGCATAATATTAATGGTATCAGGCCTTGAGGTTGGCGAAAAGATAATGATTCCCGGAGAACAAATTAGTCAGGCTATTCAAAGTTTATGGCGTCAGGGCTTATTTAAAAATGTTGCTATTTCTATAACATCTATCCAGGAAGGCATGGTTTTTCTTGATATTGAATTGGTTGAAAGGCCCAGGCTTGCGAGATACGAATTTCATGGCGTAAGAAAATCTGAATCGGAAAGCCTTCAGAAAAAATTAGACCTTGTCAGGGGTGATGTTATTACAGAAAGCTTGTTGGTTAGAGCAGAAAGCGCAATAAATGACTTTTTTGTTGACAAGGGATACCTAACGCCAAGTGTTGAAATTGAGCAGACTACAGATACTATAAGGCCAAACAGTGTGATTTTAAACTTTTCTATTGATAAAGGCCCCAGAACAAGAATACGAGAAATAAATTTTTATGGTAACGAGAAACTCTCCGATTGGGATCTTAAATGGACAATGAAAGACACTAGGGAAAGAAGTGCCTGGTTTATTTTTTCATCATCAAGGTTTGATCCTAAAGATTTTAAAAAAGATAAAAGAAAAATAATTGACAGATATAACGAAATTGGGAAGCGAGATGCAAGAGTATTAAAAGATTCTATTTATTTTATTAAAGATAACAGAATCGGCATTGATATTTACATTGAAGAAGGCCCAACATATTATTTCAGAAATATTGAATGGATAGGGAACACTGTTTATCCTTCAGAAACACTAACAGAAATTTTAGATATTGAGCCCGGAGATATTTATAATCAAAGCAAGCTGGAAAAGAATTTATATATGAATATTGACGGGGTTGATGTAAGCTCATTATACCTTGATAACGGATACTTGTTTTTTAATATTGACCCGGTGGAGGTTCGTGTTGAAAATGATAGTATAGACCTTGAGCTAAGGATTTATGAGGGACAGCAAGCTACAATAAACAGGGTAAGTGTGGTTGGAAACACAAAAACCAACGACCATGTTATAATGCGTGAAATCCGAACCCGGCCCGGCCAACTTTTCAGCAGAAGTGATATTATCCGAAGCCAAAGAGAAATTATTCAACTTGGGTATTTCGACCAGGAAACCATTGATGTTATTCCAAGGCCAAACCCCGCTGATGGCACAGTTGATATTGAGTATATTGTAGAAGAAACATCTTCTGACCAGATAGAGCTTTCCGGAGGTTGGGGAGCCGGAAGGGTTATTGGAACTTTAGGGCTTTCTTTTAATAACTTTTCTTCCCGGCAAATTCTTAACCCCGATGCATGGAGGCCACTGCCAAGTGGCGACGGGCAAAGGCTTACTTTAAGAGCTCAAACATTCGGAAGAGGCTATATCAGCTACTCAATGTCTTTTGTTGAACCCTGGCTGGGAGGAAAAAAACCAAACTCTTTTAGTGTGTCTGTATATCAAACCACGCACAGAAGAAATGTGGCTTCAAGCCACCCAAACTATGGGTATTATTCTATTATTGGTGCAAGCGTTGGCCTGGCAAGAAGATTGACTCTGCCGGATGACTTTTTCTTCCTTCAACAAAATATTACTTATCAGTATTATGATATTTCAAACCCGCCATTAATGTTTATTTTTGATGAGGGATATTCTAACAACTTCAGCTATACAACCGTTTTTGGCAGAAACTCGATTGATGCTCCCTTATATCCCAGATCCGGCTCTGAATCATCGATCTCTTTGCAATTAACACCCCCATACTCCCTGTTTTCGGATAAAGACTATGCGAGTGCACCTGATCAGGAAAAATACAGACTGCTGGAATATCACAAATGGAAATTTAGGACAAGCTGGTACCAGCCATTAATAGAAAACCTGGTTTTGTCTGTCAGAACACGTTTTGGATACCTGGGATATTATAATTCCGACATTGGAGTTTCTCCTTTTGAAAGATTTTATTTGGGAGGAGATGCACTTTCAGGCTGGGAAATTGATGGCAGGGAAATAATCTCTTTAAGGGGTTATGGTAACTATTCCTTAACGCCAACGGATGCAAGAAATAACTTCATTGGGGCAAATGTGTACACCAAATATACTGCGGAACTAAGGTACCCTGTTTCGCTAAATCCAATGGCTACAATTTATGTTTTAGGCTTTGTTGAAGCTGGAAATGCCTGGATGGGAATAAACAACTTCAATCCATTTGACGTGAAAAGATCAGCAGGGTTTGGAGTAAGAGTGTTCTTGCCAATGTTTGGATTACTGGGGCTCGACTGGGGATATGGATTTGATGATATTCCCGGAAGACCTGGCGACAGTGGTGGTAATTTCCACTTCTCGATTGGACATCAAATTGATTAATGCAAAAAACAGTTTATTTTTATATTAAAATATTTATATAGGAGGAATTATTATGAAAAAGGTTTTTTTATTAGCCGCATTAGTACTGTTTGTATCAATTGGCTTACAGGCTCAAAGATTTGCATATATTGATACAGAGTATATTCTTGACAACATTCCTGAATACCAGGCAGCACAAAGAGAACTTGAAGAAATTTCCGTTACATGGCAGCAGGAAATTGAAGCTAAGTTTTCAGAAATTGACAGGCTGTATAAAGAGTACCAGGCAGAAGCGGTTTTACTACCCGATGAAATAAAGCGTGAAAGAGAAGATGAAATAATAGCTAAGGAAAGAGATGCAAAAGCTCTGCAAATGCAACGCTTTGGCAGAGATGGAGACCTCTATCAAAAAAGGGAAGAACTTATTTCGCCCATTCAAGACAGGGTTTATGAAGCTGTAGAAGAAGTTGCGAACAGAAACAACTATGCTGTTATCTTTGACAAAGCCGGCGGAGCAACCATGATTTATACAGACGTAAGATACGATCTTAGTGATGACGTGCTCCAAAGTATGGGATACAGAAGATAGGTAAAATCAAAGTATTTGTTTAAACATAAAAGGATGGGCCTGACATTGCTTTAAAGTTTCAGCCCAAAAGCAATTTATGCCTGGCCCATTCATTTTTCTATTTTGAAAATATATCGTCTTCTTCAAACTCAATAAACTTGCCAAAAGTTTTTAAAGTCTCCATGTCTATCCTGTCTTTATCTCCAACAACACAAATTACAAAAGGATTTCCCTGGATGCTGTTTTTATAGAAATCTTCGATATCTTCAAATGACATAGTTTGGTATTGTGAAACTTTGATTTTTGCAGGGTCGCTGTTAAATCCTCTTAGCTCCCAGAGCCTTGCACTTAAGCTTAAATTTCTAAAATCAGGGCGTGATGTAGATGCTTTTTGAATTAATGCTTCTCGTAAAGTATTTAGTCTTTCAGGTTTTGATGGCATGTCCTCCAAGAGCTCTAAGTATATTTTTATTGCTTCTGATGTTTTATCACCCTGTGTTCCAATAAAACCTACTAAGTCCATAGGAAAACCTTTACGCACAGGAACCCTGTACTGTGCCCCAGTGGCATAAGCCATAGACCTGTACTCTCGTATTTCCTGCATAACCAGCCCGGAAAACCCTCCTCCAAAGTAATCATTAAATGCATCAATCAAATATTCCTCTTCAGGATTGTATTCCGAACCATGAGCAATTATATATATTTGGCTTTGTATAGCATTTGCTTTATTAACAAATAAAACAGTGTTTTCTTCATATCGCTTGTACATTGGATTATATGGAGAGTCTGATTCTTTGATGTTTTTTGCCAGTTGTGAATAAGGGTAAAACAGGTTTTTCGAACCATCTCTTTCATACTCTGTGGCAGAAAAATGTATATCTAGTGGATAATCATACACTTTCATAAACTCTTGCGTCAAGTCGGAAACATCAAACCTTTTAATCTCCCTTAGAGAAGGACGGTCTAAATAAGTAGAACGTTCTCCTTTTCTTGCGTACTCAAGCAAAGCTGCACCTACACTTGCAGGATCAGCATTTTCCAGCCTTCTGTTGCCTCGTTCCTGGTTATAAATGGTTTTAACAATATCACTATCAATTACCGGTTGCTTTAACATATCAAGAAATAATGACATAATCTCTTCGGAGTATTTTTCTAAACCGCGGATGTTTATATTAACATAGTTTTCATTACTGGTAATGTAGTATGTACAGCCTTTTAGTTGTAACCTTTCCTTAAAAGTATTCATGTCCATATCCGGAGTTCCGGCATAATTCATCATTCGGCTTGCATATTTTAGCTGTGGATACTTTTTTTCTCCAACAAAAAAACGAAGATGCGCAGAAAACACATCATTTAGTGGGTTGCGATTAAAGAACAGGGTTGTGTGGTCATTAATTTTATATGTTGAAAAGTCATTATTTACATCAACAAACCTGTAATT
Source organism: Bacteroidales bacterium (assembly GCA_003557965.1). GTDB lineage: Bacteria > Bacteroidota > Bacteroidia > Bacteroidales > UBA7960 > PWND01. The sequence goes on from PWND01000166.1 coordinate 28,456, forward strand.
TGGTTCAGATGCAGGAATTTCTTTAAATGTTTTTGCAAAAACAGACTCGCCTCCTTTTGCGGGTTCTATAGGATCATAGCCTGGCTTATCAAGCTTTTCTTTTTTTGGAGATCCCATTCTCGATTGTAAAACTAAATAATCATCAGTAAAATACTTTTGAGCAACTCTAACTATATCATCCCGTGAAATCCTAGATACATATTTGTTGTACTGTAAAGCCTCATTTGCATCAATGCCTTCCGTAAAAGCTCTTGCTATTTGAACACCTCTTGAGTAAACATTTTCGGTTTGCCTTAAAAAGTCGGTAACTAAACTGTTTTTCACTGCCTGCAGGTATTCATCACTAAAGTCGCCATTACTTAACCTTTGTATTTCATTTAATACTAAATTTTCTGCTCTTCGGAATGGCTGAACAAAAATTCTGGGGACAAACAATGCCATAAAAGCACCATAGTCATTATATGCTAACTGCGGGAAGCCCATTACTGCCATAACACGGTTTTCTGTTGCAAGCCTGTCTAAAAAGCCGGTATTAGCACTATTCGACAGCATGTTAATTGCTACATCAAGTGCAATTTTGTCAGGATGGTCATTTGGCACTGTCCTGTATCCGATTATCCCAACCCTTATTGGGCTTAATCTAGCCTTAACGCTTTCTCTGCCATTAAAACTTTCTTCTTCATAGTGTGGAAAATCAGGCACATCGCCCGCCCTTAAATTGCCAAATTTCTTTTCAATAATTGGCATTACTTCTTCGGTTTTAAAGTCACCACTTAAAACCAGGGCCATATTATTAGCAACATAATATGTGTTGTAAAAATCATACATTGCATTTAGGGATGGGTTTCTCAGGTGCTCTACATCCCCAAGAATTGTTTGTTGTCCATAAGGGTGGTTCTTATAAAAGTTTTTATTAAACTTTTCAATTAAAGCTGTAGCAAATACATCCATATACCTGTTTTTTTCTTCATACACAACTTCAAGCTCTGCTTGGAATGCCCTGAAAACAGGTTCTTTAAACCGATGGCTATATATTTCTGCCCATCCTTCAAATTGATTCGGTGGAAAAGTATTAAAGTAAAAAGTAATTTCTTCGCCGGTGAATGCATTTATTCTTGAAGAACCTATGCTTCGGAGCAAATTATCCATTTCATTTAAAATAGCGTATTCACCTGCTTTTAGTGAATACTTGTTGATTTTTGCCTGTATCTCCTTTCTGCTTTCTGGATCATCAGTTTCCCCAAGCTTTTCATATAACTCATAGATAACTTTCAGGGCTGCATTTTCTGATTCAAAGTCAATTGTACCCATTTGCGTTGTGCCTTTAAATAGCATGTGCTCCAGATAGTGCGCAATTCCTGTATTGTCAGCCGGGTCATGCTTCCCCCCTACTTTAACAACAACACCACCCATTACTTCGGGTTGATTTGGGTCTTCATTTAACAGAACTGTAAAGCCGTTATCCAGTACAGTTTTTTTAACTTTTAGAAACTCATTGCCCGATGTATTTGCGAATGTATTTGTGCTGGTTTGCACAAAAAAAACAGCAGCAACAATTGCTGCAAAGAATAGTTTTATTTTCATTTTGTATAAATTAACGTTAATAAATGTTTTGCAAGTTAAATAATATTTAGCTGTTTTATGTTACGCTTTAAAGTATTAAATCCCAAAAGTTTTAATCCTCATGAAACCCTCATACTTTATACATAAATATATGTTCACCATTGGCCGGTGAGGGTTTCATCTGTACAAAACTTAATTAATAAAAATATCAGAAATTAAGGCCCAAAGTAAATTTGTAATTGCAAGATTTCAAGGTCACCGCCCTGCGGGTATATACTTACCCAGTTACAATCATCACTTATCCACCTTCTTTGGGAGCTGATGTCTATTTTCATTTCCTGCACACCCTCTTCATTCCCCACGCCTACGGTGAAACCACCGAGCCTTGTTCCATCCCTGCCGTAATTAATAAACAACCTAATATTACGCTCACTTAAGTTTTCACCTCTAATTAGCAAATAACTTCCTGTTCTCCTTCTTTCAAAGGGTACAAAATAAAACCTTTTTTCAACATTATTTGAAATCACTTCCCTGATATTGGAAACATCTATAAAGCCTCTGCTGTAAAACTCGTCCATCTCGTCACTATCTGCCAGAAGTTCGTTTATCTCCATAATACGGTTTTGTGGATATTCCTCATTTGGCCTGACACTTAGGGCTTGCTGGTATGCGTCTCTGGCTCTGAAAAATCTTCTTTGATTAAAATATCTGTCGCCTGACTCTATCGCTGATGTATAATCAATAGATTCTTCGGCTTGCCCTGCAAGGATTCTTTCAATTTCTGCTATCCTCTCTCTTGGATATGCCTCATCTGATTTGGCTCTTAATGCCCTGTTATAAGCATCTCTTGCTCTTGGATAATTTTCCTGATTAAAGTATCTGTCGGCTTCTGCTACTGCATCCCTGTATGTTTGCTCAACACCTCTTTGGCGGGCAAGCAGCCTGTCAAGTTCTTCTATCCTGTTAAGCGGATATGATTCTTCGGGCTTGAGTTCGCTTGCTGCCTGGTACAAACTCCTTGACCTTTCGAAAGAACGCCTGTTAAATTGCCTGTCAGCATTTGCAATAGTTTCACGATATTCCTGGTCAATTCTTTCCTGCTCGGCAACAATATTGTTAATCATTTCTATTTGTTCCTGGGGGAAAGCTTCGTCCGGCTTTAGTTGCAATGCATTTTCATAAGCAGCTATTGCCCTGGAGTAATTATTATTGTTGAAAGCTTCTTCAGCATTGGATAATAATTCATTATATTGCATTTCAAGAGACCTTTGTTCTGCTAATAGCAAGTTTAATTCATCAATCCTGCTTCTGGGATATTGTTCTCCAGGCATAAAATCTCTGGCTTCCTGGTACAGAGTCATTGCTTCATCATAGTTGTTCCTGTTAAATGCTCTGTCAGCATTTTCAATAGCCTGATTATACCTTTGTTCAAGTTCCTGCAAATCGCTTATTAGCCTTTCAGCTTCATTGATTTTTGCTGTGGGGTATGGCTCATCCGGCCTTACGGCAAGAGCTTCACGATACTTAGTAATTGCCTGGTCATAATTTGCATTATTAAATGCATTATCCGCTTCAGTGATAAGGTTGGTATATCTCTCCTGTGCATCAATGTCGGATAATATTTGATCAATCTGCTCAATTCGTTCGCGCGGATAAGCATCATCAGGCTTAATATCCTGAGCTCTTAAATATGATTCTTTTGCGCTTTCATAATTGTTATTGTCAAACGCTCTGTCGGCATACGCAATAATTGTGTTATATTGCTCTTCAAGCCTGTTTTGCCTGTCAAAAATATCATTAATTTCAGTAATTTGCCTTCGGGGATGATTTTCTCTGGGCTTGAGCCTTGTAGCATCACGGTAAAGCCTTAAAGCCTCGTTATAGTCTTCATCATTAAAGAATCTGTCAGCTTCTTCAATAACAGCCAGGTACTGTTGCTCAATATCTTGTCTTTCGAGCAAACCATCAATTTCATCAATTTTTTGTGAAGGATATCTTTCATTTGGCTTTAGATGTAAAGCTTCCTGGTATTTTGCTTTTGCTTGCTGCAGGTTGTTTTCACTTAGTGCCTGATCAGCCTGCTCAATGTATTCCTTATATCTTGCTTCAAGCTCAGCCTGATCCATTAAAATATCATTAATTTGAGATAACATGTCACGAGGATGCTCTTTATCGGGCTTTATTTCTATAGCTCTTCGGAAATGTGCAGTTGCAACGCTATATCTTTCTGCCGTAAAGGCCTCATCACCCAGCGCTACTGCCCTGTTATAAAGAAAGCGGTTATTTGAAATTTGCCTAATCAGCCTGTTGGAAAGCACAATTCTTTCTTTTGGGTAGGTTTCTGCGGGCTTCAGGCCTGATGCTTCAAGATATGCTGATAGTGCATCATGGTAATCTTGATCTTCAAAACTCTGATCACCCCGTGCTATAGCAGCATGATACCTTTCTCTTCTTTGCTGAGCAGTAAATAAGTGCCTGTTAATAATTTCAATCCTTTCTTGTGGGTGCCTTTCTTCCGGCAAATAGGACAATGCTTCCAGGTAATATTTTAAAGCATTCTCATGGCTTAATATTCTGTAGTAATTGTCAGCTTTTTCAACAGCTTCATTATACTTTCTTCTTAGTTCTCTTAATTCAGCAAGAATATTATTGATTTCAGCTATCCTGGCCCTGGGATGTTCTTCATCAGGTTTTATTTCTGTAGCTTGCTTATAAAAGCCTAATGCTGACAAATATTGAGAATCATCATAAGCCTCATCAGCTTGTCTAATTAATTCATCATAGTTTCCGGCTAAATCACGCAGCTGGGTTTGTCTTTGCCTTAATGTTTGTACCCTTCCCCTAATGCTTGCATCTTCCGGGTCAACTGCTAGTGCAGCGTTCATGGCTTCTTCAGCCTCTTCGGCTTTGTTTGCAGCCAGCAATTCTTCTGCTTCAAACAAAAGATCTCTGATTTTTCTTTCTTTTGCATCTCTTTGTGCTAAAAGCTCATCTATAATTCTTATACGCTCTATCGGATATTCTTCTTCAGGGAATATTGCAGAAGCAGAAATATAGCTTTCTCTTGAAGCCCGCAGTTCTTCTTCGTCAAACTGATTATCAGCCCGGGCAATTAGCCTGTCGTAATTTTCTTTTTTGCGCAAATACTCATAAACCATTCTCTTTAAGCGGTTAGCAGTTTCCAGCCTTGAAGCAGTTTCTTGCTGGGCATAAGAGAACTCGCCTGTGTTAGGATTATATTCAATTCTTACCAACTCTTCATCAAAAAAGGATAAGTCAACAGCTTCTATATGCGTAAACAGGTCAACAACAAAGCTAAATTCACGATAAGTTCTTCTCGATGCCCTTTCAGGCATGTTTGTGTCAAAAGCTATTATTTTTGTAATAAGCCCCGGAGCTGAAAATTCTACAAAATATTCGGTATCATATTGCAAATAAAACTCAAAGCGCCCTAACATATTTGTGTTATGAGTCTGGGCAACTGCTCCATCAACTATTACCCTGATGTTCCCATTTGTGATTGGCCTGTTATCCTGCTCCATACGCCCTATTACTTCAAGCACGCCCCTGGGTTGGCTGTATGAGCCCGGAAGTTGCAATCCTATACAAGCAATAATAAATATTATTAATGCTTTTATAATTGATAACTTCATATTTGGTTATTATTAAGCGTTAAAAACTATTTGTTTAAAACTGTTTTTACGATAAAAACCGGTAAAATGTTTAAGAAAATGCAAAAAAACAACATTAAGCATATAATATATCAAATTTAACAAGAAAAAATCTTTTAACCTCGTTTTTTGGGGAAAAATGAGCAAATGTAATAACAAAACTATTGTAATATTTTAAAACAGCTTCATTTAGCCAGTAAGTGGAAACTGTTGTGAAAAAACTCTATCGCCTAATGCAATGGTGTGCTTAGCTTGCTTATCAGCCCATTATTATGGCATTAAGTGTTTGCGGCTAAGGGTTACCCCGTTATTATTGAACTGTTATTTTCATTCAACCAAAGCAAAATATCCGCTATTTTCTTATTTTTGAAAATGTTTTTTATAAGAAAAACATAAAAGAGCGCTTTTTTAGCTTCTGTAGTTTCTGAAATAATATTGAGCTAACTACTTATGCTTTTGAATAAAGTATTATAGAATTAATCTTTCGGCAATGAAAATAAAGTATTTCACTCTGGTTGTGTTTTTTTTAAGCCTGCTTACTATTGCAAAAAGTCAGTCGTTAATAAAAAGCTCTCAAACAAGTCACTATACTTATATATATAAAATATCTGACAGAGAAGCCAAAAGAGTTTATAGTAGAGGTTTTCAAATATTAAACAACTCATACTTTCATACAGTTGTTGACTCTTTTCCTACAGGTACTGACTATCACGGCAACCTTGAGCCCGGGCACTATCTTAAGGCATATACTGAGGATAGTGGCTTAAATGTTAAAGTTTCGCAGGTGCCAAACTTTGATGTTAGAATTCTTAACAATAATACTGATTTATGTATTCAGGTTTTTGACTTGCAGGGGAATTTAATTAACGATGCTAAAGTTAGAATTGGCATGAGGAGGATTTCTTTTGACGAAAAAACTGGTACATATCGTCTTAAGCGATCAAACAGGGAGGGCATTTTGCATGTTAAACATAAGGGAGTATCAGGGTATTATGACCTTAGCAGGCAATTTAATAATTCGTTTTTTAATCGCAACATATCTCCTGTAGTCAATAGCTTTCCTCTTAGGGTTGTTTGGCGTCCTGCCAGGTACTTTGTCAGGCTTCCGTTTGATGGTATGATTTCTTTGTTAAAAAGAAATTCGTTTGGAACAATAGCAGAAACACATTCTTTTCTTTGGCGCATCAGGGTATTTGGTTTGTATTATTTAATTGATGAAGCAATTGAGCTGTTTTATGATATCGAAGACTTTTTTATAGAAAAAATATTCTTTGGGCTTTTCGATAAGTCATACAATGGTTACTTGGTTTTTAATAAGCCAAAATATCGGCCTGGAGAAACAGTAAAGCTCAAAGCTTTTGTTGTTGATAAAAGAGGCCGGCCATTGAAGAAAGAACTATCACTTTATGTTCTAATTGATGGGAAAAGCCAAAAATTGTCGGATATTACTCCTTATACAAAAGGTGGTTATAAACATGAGTTTTATTTGCATGATACGTTAAACTTAAAACTTGACAGAAAATATAATGTGTACTTAGCTTATAACAAGAACAGGGTTATTCGCGGAAGTTTTCACTATGAAGATTATGAGTTATCAAAAAAAGAGTTATCTCTTCGAACTTTATCACATAACCATTATAAAGGGCGTGATTTTAAGTTATTTATTACAGGGAGAGATGTAAACCAACTTAACATTCTTGATGGCAGGCTTGAGGTAATAATTACTCCAAAAAAGATAAGTGAGCTTTTTGAAGAAAAGGTTTTTATTCCTGACACATTATTTTATAGTGAAATCCCTTTAGACCCTGCAAAAGAAACGGAGTTACATATTAATGACTCAAACTTTCCAAAGGCTAATATGAGCTATAATATAAAAGTTACTTTGCTAACTTCTGATAATCAAAGACATGTTAAAAATAAAGATGTAAGATACTATCATAAAAAAGAGGAAATTGAGCTTGAATTACTTAATGATTCAATATTAGTTAATTACCTAAAAAATGGTTTGCGCACTGAAAGCCAAGTGTCAGTATTTGCTTATGATAACTTTGGAAATGAATTATTTTTAAAGAAAATTACTACGCCTGCTACATTTCCATATAATTCATTTTATAATACTTATAAAGCAAAAACAAATAATATTAGTGAAGAAATTATTCTTTCGTATCAGCCTTCGCTAATACAGCCCAAAGCATACAGAACACATAACAGTTTAAGTATAAGCGTTGAAAACCCCCGTAATCTTGATTTTACATACAACATTTATCGAAAAAACAAAGAAGTTGCGAGAGGGCATGGTAAAACACTGGATACTTTAATAAAAGCCTCTCGCAGACACGATTATGTAATTTCGATTAGATATGTATGGGGAGGAAGGGTCAGCAAGGAAAACATAAGAGCAACATATCGCGACAAAAAGCTCAATATTAAAGTCAAGAAACCAAACCTGGTTTTTCCGGGTAAAAATACAGATATTGAAGTTCTTGTTACAGACCAAAAAGGACAACCAGTTGATGGTGTTGACCTTACTGCATATTCAATTACATCGAAGTTCGATTATTCCCCACCTGCAATACCCGATTTTAGCAGAACTTTCAGAAGCAAAAAGATTATCAACAACTTTAGTATTAGTGAGTTTAGTGAGAACTCGTACAATACTTTAGAACTAGACTATTATTTTTGGAAGTCTTTAGCAAACATAGACACAATGGAGTATTACAGATTTTTATTCCCTGAAAAAGGGGTGTATATTAACAGTTTTAATACTCCGGATGGTATTACACAGTTTGCACCTTTTGTTTTTATAAACGGAACTTTACAGCCAGTGCATGTGATATATGTTGACAATATTCCGGTATATTTTAGCTGGTCAACTAACTTAAGGCCATATTCTTTTAAAATCCGGCCAGGCTATAGGAAAATCAATATACGCACATCAGATTATCTTATCAAGCTAAATCTTATAAACTTTTCCAAAGGAGAAAAAACAATAATCAGTGTAAACCCTGATATTTCCAACAGCTTAATGGAGGTTGAAAAAATGCAACCGTACTTAAGCAAATCAGAAAGAGACATTCTTTCCAGATATGTTTTTCCATACAAATATAGTTTTGGTGACAGGTATGCGTACTTAGTTAATAGAAATAAAATACATTTTTTAAAGCCCGAAGTTAGAAGGTGGAACATGAGGCACGCAACACATTATGCTGGCCCTGTACACGGAACAACCAGGTTTAATCTTATGAGGCGATATTCTCATAGATTTAACCACGAACCATACTTTGAATATGGATTTAAGCCTAATCTAATTCAGATGCGCTGTATTAATCCTGATTTATATCCTATGCACCTTTACAACAAAGGCTCAAAAGTCCGGCTTAATGAGTATGTTTTGACACAAGAAAAAATACAAAACATATGGAAAAGACATATTGAAAAATCAAGGTATCTTAGCTCTAGTATGCCTTATCCAGCATATACAAGCAAGGGCTATGGATCACTACATTTTAATATTTCAAAACAAAAAAGCAAAAAAGAGGCTTTTCCGGTTAATAGTATATTAATAAAGCACGATAATCATGACTTTATTCGAATTTATCCCGGCAGATTCCGTGTTATGAATCAGTTAAAAGAAGGCAAATATGCATTGATATTAGCCTATCCTGACGATAAATATTTCATTCTTGAAAATATTAATATTTGGCCTGATGGCCAAAAACATCTTAATATTAAAGACCCTGAACTAATATCAAAGAGAGCTTTATCTGCAATAGTGTCAGAGATTTTGAATGAAGATGCCCTTAAGCAATACTGGAAATGGCTAAGAGAAGAGAAAACTGATGTTTCATTAATCAGTAATATCTTTTATGAGAAAGTTACAGAGTCAAAATCAGGGTTAAAAGTAAAAGGATATGTTTATTGTGTAGAAGATGGTTCAGCTATTCCAGGTGCTTCTGTTATAATTAAAGGGACTACTTCAGGAACTATAACAGATATTAATGGTTATTATTCTCTAAAAATACCAGTGGGTAGTAATACTTTAACATTCTCTTTTGTGGGTTATGAAACTAAAAATGTAACTATTGACGGCAGAAGCTATATTAATGCACAATTAAGCCCCTTTGTTTTTGCCCTGGATGAAGTCGTTTCTGTTGGTTATGGTACACAGCGAAGAGTTTCTGGTAGAGGACGTGTTACTCCAAAAGCTCCCAGGATAAGAGACGTTGTCATTGAAGATTATTCTGGGTTGCTGGAAGGCAGGGTTCCGGGGCAGAGTGCTTTTTACGGGGCTGACGAAATAGTTGTAAGGGGAGTTTCTTCCTTAGACAGTAGTTCTGAACCATTAATTATTATAGATGGGGTTGTTTATTTAGGTAGTTTGTCAAATATTAACCCTGATTTTATACAAAACATTACAATCCTTGACAGCTCAGAAGCAGTTGCTTTGTATGGAAGCAGGGCAGCAGCAGGAGCGATACTTATTGCTACTTCTGGTGGAACTGTTACTGACTCTGATTCAAAACTGCTTCAACAGCCGGAATTTGATAAAGACTTTATAGAATCAGCAATGTCTGCATCAATCAGGCAAAACTTCTCTGATTATGCATTTTGGCAGCCATCATTAAAAACAAATGAAAAAGGTATTGCTACTTTTAATGTTACGTTTCCTGATGATATTACAAGCTGGCAAACTCATTATCTTGCAATGAATACAAATAAGCAAAGCGGGCAAACTTCAACAATAACAAATTCTTATAAGCCATTAATGGCTCAATTATCATTGCCCAGGTTTTTGGTTAAATCAGATACAGCTAATGTTATAGGGAGAATATCCAACTACCTGATGGATTCGATAATGGTAACATCCAGTTTGAAAATTAATGAAAATACAATTTTCGCGAAAAGCAGATATTGTCAAAATGTTATTGTTGATACTATCAAAGTTGTAGGAGCAACTGACAGTATTAACGTAAGATATACGATTGAAGCAGAAAATGGATTTTATGACGGCGAACAAAGAAGTATAAAAGTAAATCCTGCAGGGCTTGATGAATCTGTTGGCCAATTCTTTGTTTTGGACAAAGATACAATTATTGAATTTGATTTTATTGATGATACAAAAACAGCTATGATTTATGCACAAGCGGATGTGCTGAATGTTTTAAGCCTTGAGTTGGAAAGGCTGATCAGGTATCGTCATTTGTGTAATGAGCAAGTAGCTTCAAGATTGAAGGCACTGCTAATGCAAAAGGCCATAAGTGATTTTAAGGAGGAGTCGTTTGGACTTGATAGAAATGTAAACAGGGCAATAAAAAGATTGTTGGATGGTAGAAATGAGGATGGGCTTTGGGGTTGGTGGAAGTCCTCCGGCACAAGCTATTGGATTAGTAACCATGTAATAGATGCATTAATTAAAGCAGAAAATAAAGGGTATGATGCTAATCTGGATAAAACAACAATTTATGAAAAATATGTATGGTATTTAAATCAAAACATCCCCATTTCTCATAAGCTTCGAATAATTTACACATTAAAAAATCTTGATAGCGAAATAAACCTGAGTGAAAAAATTGATGAATTATTAATAAATGAAAAACTAAGCTTCAATCAAATGCTTCAAGCTTATGAGATAAAGCAATTTTTTGATGAGAATATCAATATAGACACTTTACTAACTTATAAAAATGAAACACTTTTTGGTAATGTGTTTTTTTCAAGCGACGAAAATGATTATGACGTTACAGATAATAATGTGCAGAACACCTTGATAATGTATCGCATTTTAAGAAACTCAGAAAAGGATTATGATAAATTATTGGCATTAATAAGGAATTATTTCTTTGAAGTTAAAAAAGAAGGAAGTTGGCGTAATACTTATGAGTCCTCTTTGATTATGGAAGCTATTTTGCCTGATTTGTTGAATGGTGGTTTTGTAAAAAAACCAAAGCTTAAATTTCGAGGTGATATTGAGAAAACAGTTACAGAGTTTCCATTTGAACTTGAAGTAAGCGCATCATCAAAATTTCAAATAGAAAAAACAGGTACTTATCCGGTCTATATTACAGGATATCAACAATTTTGGAATCCCAACCCATTGACTAAAACTAATGATTTTAGCATATCAACATCTTTTAAAGGTATAGAGGATGACTTTCTCATTGCCGGAAGGCAGGTAAAGCTTGTTGCAAAAGTAAGATTAGAAAAAGATGCTGAATATGTTATGATTACCGTTCCAATTCCTGCCGGATGTTCATACGACAAAAAACCCAGCAGGCTTGAAAATGAATCTCACAGAGAACACTTCCGAAATGAAACTGTAATATATTCTGAAAAGCTCAAAGCAGGAAAATATGTTTTCGAAATTGGACTAATCCCACGATACACTGGAAATTATGTTTTAAATCCAGCAAAAATTGAACTAATGTATTTTCCTGTATTTAATGCGAATAATGAAATTAAAAGAATTGAAATAAAGTAAAAAAGAAATTCAACCAGCTATTCCACCATTGATGGTTTGATAAAATAAAAACTGTTAATGCCACAGAAAAACTTCGTGGTTGCTTCAACTCTCAGCAGGAAAAAGCAATCAGGAGTAATTATTAGGAGCAAGTAAATATAAACTTTACTTGATGCTAATATAAATCAGATTTTTATTTTAGCGAAAAAAGTATTATTTTTCGTAAAAAATAAACTTTTTGCTATGATATCAAATTCTGATATAATTTTTCAAAGAAGAAGTATAAGGAAGTATAAGAGCAGGAAACCTGTTCATAAAGACTTAATTGATCATTTGATTAAAGCTGGAATGTCTGCTCCAAGTGCCAGGAACAAACAACCCTGGCATTTTGTAATAAGCCAGAACCCTAAAACGCTTGATATACTTTCAGAGCGACACCCTTATGCAAAAATGCTGAAAGATGCCTCTTTAGCAATATTGGTATGCGGAGATAAAGAATTGGATGATAATGAAAGCTATCTTGCCCAAAATTGTGCAGCCGCTACTCAAAATATATTACTGGCAACACATGCATGTGGGATGGGTGCAGTGTGGCTTGGTGTTTACCCAAGGGAAGAAAGAATTAAAATGTGCAGGGAAGTATTTGACTTGCCGCAACATATTATACCTGTTGCTCTTATCTCAATAGGATATCCTGATGAAGATAAGCCTGTAAACGACAATTTTAATCAAGAAAAGGTGCATTGGGAAAAATGGCAAGGCTGATTTCTGTTATAAAGCAAAAAAATGTTAATAATATTTTTAACTATTTTTGCCTGAAAAACAAAACAATAGAGAACTTAACAGAGATTTGTCTTTATGATTATCTGATTTATCAGGAGAAATTACAAAACCTGCTTAATTAGTTATATTTTTGCATAATAACAAACAGTAATACAAAGTAATGAATATGCTACAAACAACGTCTGTTTATAAATTCTTGGCAGGAATACTGTTTGTTTTTTCTTCTGTGGTAGTTACACAATCTCAAAACTATATTTTTCAGGTATATAACCTGGATAATGGGCTCCCCCAGGTACAGGTTCCTGCATTATTAATGGATAGCAGGGGTTATTTATGGACGGGTTCAAGCGGTGGGGGAATTGCCAGGTTTGATGGAGTTAATTTTTCGGCGTACTCAACAGAGCATGGACTTGGAAGCAGCAGGGTTTTATGCATTTTTGAAGACAGCAGCGGAAATATTTGGTCCGGAAATTCAGAAGGAGCGCTAAACCGCTATAACGGAAGCGGATTTGATAATTTTCGACATCATGAGTATATAAATACAATTAACGCTATTGCTGAAGACAATCATGGAAATCTTCTTATAGGTACGCAGTATCACGGAGTATTCTCTTTTGATGGAGATAGTTTTGCCAGGTTTGACATCCCTGAAAAATATTATAATACCACCATTAGTTATATTTTTGTTAATAATGATGAAATATGGCTGGCTTTGAGCGAATATGGAATATTGCGTATAAAAGGAAATGAAATCACATCTTATGCTCATCAAAACGGATTTCCTGACAAAAACCCAAGAAAAATATTTTTAGACAGCAAGAATAATCTCTTTGTAGGCTCTGAGTCCGGGTTGTTCATATTTGAAAACAATGAGTTTATTAACTATAATGACTACTATGGGCTAAAAGCAAATCCGATTGTTGATATTATCGAAGATAGCTATGGGAATTTATGGCTCGCTACTTTTGGGAATGGAGTTGCTGTTATTGACGGCCATACCTCCAAGTACATAAATGCAAATGATGGACTGACTTTAAACTTTGTACAATCCTTAGAGGTTGACCCTTCCGGGGGTGTTTGGATAGGAACTAATGGCGGAGGCCTTTGCCGCTTTGGCGGTGAACAGTTTAAAATTTTAAACACTGAATCCGGATTGAGAAATAATATTTCAATGTATATTTTTGAAGATAACAGCAATAATATCTGGATCAGCAATGTTGGAGAGGGCGTGGCAAGATGGGACAATAACGACATTACATACTATTCGCAAGCTGATGGCCTGGCTGATAATATAATATACGGCATTTACCAGGACAGCAGAGGCAGAACGTGGTTTGGCCATCAAACTTCCGGTGTAACAGTTTTCGACGGGGAAAACTTTAAGGTTTATAACCAGGATGATGGGCTTGCTTTTAACTTTGCTAATATTATAAGGGAGGACTCAAAAGAGAACATTTGGATATCCACAAGACAGGGTATAAGCATGTACAATGGAGAATCGTTTAAAAACTTTACAATTGCTGATGGATTGTTAAACGATGTATCATATTCTCTCGAAATTGATAAAAATGACAATGTTTGGAGTGCAGCTAAATCAGGGGTCTTAAATCATATAAAACAAAATACAAGTAATGAGATAACTGAATATGAGGTTTATAGCTATACTCCTGATATACCAAACCTTAATACTTTTTCCACTATAGCTATTGATAATAACGGGATAGTATGGTTGGGCTCCTTTGGCAACGGAATTTTTTCCTTTGATGGCAAAAAGTTTACCCAATATACTACCGAAGATGGAATATCTTCAAACCAAATTTACTCATTAATTTTCGATAATGAGGGATATCTGTGGGCAGGACATTTAAAAGGCCTTGACAGAATTGCAGTAGAAGATAACACTATTAAAGAAGTCAGGCTGTTTTCAAAAGAACAAGGTTTTATAGGGGTTGAAACGGCACTTAATGCTATTGCACAACTATCAGATGAGCGTATTCTTGTCGGAACAGTGAAAGGAATTATGATTTATCAACCACAGCATAGCCGGGAAATAGACTGTGAGCCTTTAACCCACATTAACAGCGTTAAAGTTTTTTTTGAAGATATTGATTTCTCTCCCTACTCAAGCTACATTGATAATAAAACCTTTTTACCTAAAGATCTTGTTTTGCCGCATAATAAGAACCATATTACATTTGATTTTGTTGGGATACAATACTCTTCGCCCGGCTTAATTAAATACTCATGGAAGCTTGAAGGTTTTGACAAAAACTGGTCGCCACCGGTAAATAATAATACAGCTACATATACTAATTTGCCTCCAGGCAATTATAGCTTTAAAATAAAGTCTTATAGCCCATTTAAAAAGGGGCCGTCAGAACCGGCAGTTTTTGCGTTTTCAATAAAACCCCCATTTTACAAAACCACAACCTTCTATATTTTAGTCGGAATAGCATCATTTATTATTATTTTCCTATTAATATACTACAGAATCTACTCTTTAAAAAGGCTAAACATGAGGCTTGAAGGGCTGATTTATGATAGAACATGGGAGTTGCAACAAGAAAAAGAAAATGTAGAAGAACAAAGAAATAAAATTTTAGCTCAAAATATTGAAATATCAAGAAAAACCGTTGAACTCGAAGAAAGCAATGAAGAACTGAGAATTAAAACAGAAGACCTTGAAGAACAAAGAACAGAAGCAGAACAGATTAATAAACAACTGGAACTTGAACAAAGAAAAACGGAAGACCTGTTGCTGAACATTTTACCTCTTGAAATTGCAAACGAATTAAAAAGCCATGGCAAAGCATCGGTTAAAGAATTTAAAAGAGCTACAGTTATGTTTACCGATTTTTGTGACTTTATCAATATTTCAAAAGAATATAGCCCCAAGAATTTAATCAGTAAGCTTGATGATAATTTTTCTGCCTTCGATAATGCTATTGAACAATACAGAATAGAAAAAATCAAAACAATAGGAGATTCATATATGTGTGCCGGTGGATTGCCGGTACCCAACCTTGCTAACCCCATTGAAGTTGTTTTGGCAGCACTTGATATACAAAACTTCTTATTTAAACAAGAAAAAATATCCAATGCTAAAGGAGAAATACCTTTTGTTGCCAGAATTGGTATTAATACAGGTGCAATAATTGCCGGAATAATCGGGAAGAAAAAAATTGCTTACGATATATGGGGCGAAACCGTTAACCTGGCCAGCAGAATGGAAGTAGCAAGTGAAAAAGGTAAAATAAATATTTCGGGCAGCACTTATGAATATGTAAAAGATTACTTTGAAACAACTTATCGGGGAAAAATAAGCCTTAAAAACTCACCCTCAATAGATATGTACTTTGTTAATAGAATTAAGCCGATGTATTCCCTTGATGAATACGGGTTTACCCCTAACGACAAACTTTACCTGGAAATTGGAAGAGTTGACGCCTCCCAGGATTAATATCAAGCACAATAATTTTTTTTCTTATTATTACTTGTGTATCTTTGAATTAGATTTCGACAACTTTCATTAGTGTCAGAGGTAACTTATTACGAAACAGCACGTAATAATTTGTAAAATAAGGAATAATTGGTTTTTATGTTAGATTTGTTTATAGACATTACCGTATTTGGCGCTTTGATAATGGCAGGAACATATTTTTTTGTGTTCTATGCAATAAGGAAAGGAAAAACAACCCCGCTTTATTTTGGTGCTTTTGTACTATTTACAGGGATAATTATTCTTCTTAGGAATTCTATAATTATTGATGAAATTAATGTAACGCTATCATTAAAAACCATCAAGTCTTTTGAAAATGCCTTCTTTAGCCTGGCTGTTGTTTTCTTTACACAATATACTTTATTATTGTATGAAAAGTATGTTAAGAAAAAAATCGTTTTAACCACTGTTGTATTATTTTCCCTTCTGGCTATTGTTACTTTTTTACTGCATGAAAAACATCTTTTACTTTTCAACAATGTAATCAGGCTTTTATTTATATGTTTAATCATTTATTTAACATTATGCCTAAGAAAAGCTTTTAAAGATAATAAGGTAGGATGTGAAATTTTTATTATTGCAAATATTGTGTTGATAATATCTCTTTTAAATGATTTTTTATTCATTAATGAAATTATTACCACGTTTGAAGTATTCCCAATAGCTGTTTTTATTTATGTTCTTTTACAAGCGGTTTTTATATCAATAAAAAACAGGCAGGTTTCTACTGAAAAGAAAAAGCTGTCAAGCGAGCTTGATTATCATAACAAAAACCTTGAAAAAATTATTGAAGACAAAACAAAAGACAATGAGAGAATAAAGGGTGAAATGAATGACCAGCAGGATTTTCTGGATGATTTAAAACATCAGTTGGATGAAAAAAAGGAAGACCTGCAGGCACAAAGCGAAATGCTTGATACGGTTAATCAAGCACTGGACAAAGAGCGTAAAAAATCAGAATCATTGCTTTTGAATATTTTACCTGAAAAAGTCGCTTATGAGCTTAAAGCACAAGGCAAGGCTAAACCAATGCATTATCCCGAAGCATCTGTTTTATTTACTGACTTTGTTGGTTTTAGCCGGATAGCAGCAGGTTTATCGCCTGAAGAGTTACTTAATGAATTGCATTTCTTTTTTGTCAGGTTTGATGATATTATTGAAAAATACAATGTTGACAAAATAAAAACGATAGGAGATGCCTATTTGTGTGCTTCAGGCATTATGGATAAACCCGGAAACAGGGTGGCGGCATGTGTAATGACAGGCCTTGAAATATGTCGATTTATGGTTGATACTTTAGAAGAAAAAAAGGCGCTAAAACAACCCTGTTTTGAAGTCAGAATTGGAATTCATACAGGGCCTGTAGTTAGCGGTATTGTTGGCAAAACAAAATTTGCTTTTGATATCTGGGGCGACACTGTTAATACCGCTAAGCGAATTGAAGCAGCATGTAACCCCGGAGAATTATATATATCGAAAGATACTTTCGAAAGAGTAAAGGATTACTTTATTTGTAGCTCAAGAGGAAAAATTCCGGTAAAACACAAAGGAAAACTGGAAGTCTTTTTTGTTGAAAGGCTTAAGCCTGAGTATTGCTCAGACCCTGATGGGTTTGTACCCAATAATGAATTTTATAAGGTTATTGAGGGAAAATAATTTATAATATTCAGGATAAATCCCACAGCTTTAATACTTTTGTAAAAAATATCCCGCATATTTTTTTTAAAACTAAGCAGGATTATTGTTTTTCAGCTAAACTATAACTATAATGTATAAAAGATGGTGGGGAGCAGCAACCCGACTGATAATGCTTATTTGCATTACTTTTTTTTGTAATGTGCAATTATTAGCTAAAGTTGACAGTGCAGTAAGCAATCACCTTCTATATAGCAGTAAGGATGCGCTAAATATTAGTGGAGTGAAAATCTTATCAGGCATAATAAGCGGCAACCTTGTTTGGATACTTGCTTTAGTTTTAATAATATTAACCAGCCTGGCTTATATCCTAATTAAAATATATACCCGCAAACTAATTTCTAAAAACAAAAAGCTCAAAAAACTTTTAAATAAGCAAAAAAATGAGCTGGAACATGCAAGTAAAGAAATAGAAAGATTGTCAATTGTTGCCAGGGAAACTGAAAATGCAATAACTATTTTTGATAGTGAAGGACGAATAGAGTGGGCAAATGACAGCTTTACAAAAATATATGGATACTCTATAAATGAATATATTGATGCATTTGGTGATAATATATATGCTTCCAGCTATAATAAAAACATAAAAGAGATAATTGACAAGGGGATAAAAAACAGGGAAGCTGTTATTTACGATTACAAAGCCATAACCAAAAACAAAAGAGATATTTGGATACAAACAACCTTAACTCCAATATATAATTCAAAAAAACTTTACAAGCTCGTTGCTATAGATACAGACATTACTCAGCTTAAAGAAATGCAAAAAAACCTGCAAAACAAAACAAATGATTTTCAGGAAATTAATTCGCTATTATTAAAACAAAAAAAAGACTTACAAGCTGCCCAGGAAGAAATGCATTTAATAAATGAGATGCTTGAAACTGAAAAAAAGAAGTCAGATACACTTCTTTTAAACATTTTGCCAGAGATAACCGCTGAAGAGCTTAAAAAGCATGGCAAATCCGAACCACGACACTATGATAAAACAACTATACTTTTTACTGATTTTGCTAACTTTTCAAGAACATCAAAAATCCGGCCTTTTGAAGAAATAATTGAAGAGCTTGATTATTGCTTTGCGGCTTTTGATGATATTATAGAAAAATATAATATTGAAAAAATAAAAACAATGGGTGATTCATACATGTGTGTAGGAGGAATCCCCAAAGAGAATAATTCAAACCCGATTGATTTAGTTTTGGCAGGATTAGAAATGGCAAACTTTATTAATAAAGAAAGAAGAAGACGAGATCTGTCAGGAAGCCCGTTTTTCAGCATGCGACTGGGAATCCACACAGGAAAATTATTGGCAGGTGTTGTAGGTAAAAAGAAGTTTGCTTATGATGTTTGGGGCGAAGCCGTCAACCTGGCCAGATTTATGGAGATTTCAGGCAAAGAAGACTTTGTCAATATTTCACAGGCAACACACAGTTATATTAAAGAGTTTTTCAATTGCACTTCACGTGGAAAAATTGGAATAAAGCATAGTGGAATGGTAGAAATGTACCTTGTAAATGGGCTAAAAGAAGATTATGCCGCCGATGCCTCTGGTATTTTTCCTAATGAAAAAATGCTTGAAGAAATTGAGAAAATAAAAAACAGTTCCGGGGCTTCTCCCCGGGCTGCCGATATTCCGCTCCTGCCGGAGCTTTGAACTGATTGGTTGATTTGGGAGTTGGTTAGTTGGGAAAATAGTTTACTGGGAAAGTGGTTGCACTTCGGCAGGCTCATTGTAAAATTTCGGATATGTGGTTTCGGATAGCGGATTTTTTGAGCATTGGTGATGGCCTTCGGAGTTTTACCGATAACGAGCATTAGCGAAACGAAGCTGTTTGAAAAATTTGAGACTCGCAAGCAATGAAGATTA
>PWND01000151.1 GCA_003557965.1 Bacteroidales bacterium
ATTACCGTAACTTATACCTGCTTTATTCTTTGCAAAAGCACGAATATAATATAGTTCACTGTATGAAAGACCAGTAAGCTCGCTTATGTATAAACCCAATCCGTTTCCATGGTTTGCTATTCCTGAATGCTGTTCAACTGTAGGGTCAGGATTTCTACACCATACAAGACCCCTTGAAGTTACTTCCGCACCACCATCATCGATTATGTTTCCTCCGCTTTTTGCACTGTTTGCAGTAATCTCAGTAATAGATAGAGTTATCACCGTGGGTACTTCAATTGGTTTAGATTCATCCTTCTCACAACCGGCAGTAAATATTATTATTAGAAAAACAGCCGGTAATGCATAAGATATAACTGATTTTAATGTGTTTATCAGAAAATGTAATTGATTTGACATTTGATTGTTGTGAATAGTTGATTTATGCTAACTTAATTTACTGGTTTATTTAAAAAAATCTTATGATATATTTTATATTACAAATGAAATTATTAAACACTGTTTTATAATTCCTGACAATCCTGTTTTTTTAATAAAATTACCTATATGTCAGTTTATTACCTTAATCTTTGATACATCTAACATATCGCCCTATTCTGCTGTCGTCCAAAGTATTATCAAAATAATTGCTACTACCCCATATATAGTAGAATACACAATTCAGATGATTATTGTATCTGGTTGAAGTCCACCAGGAGCTATAAGTACCAAGATAATAGAAGTTATGAGATAATAAACCACCCGGAAGTGCGGAAAAACCACTTTCATTTGTTGTTTGGGCGTTATAAGTGCTCCACCTTGGATGTGGTTCAGGTAATGCCCGGGTGCTTTTTAATTTTTTGCCCGCTTTTTCTTTTCCTCCTAAATGGGTTATCATTTCTTCAAAATCCTCATATGTTGGCACGCGCCATCCTTGTGGGCAAAGTCCTCTTTCATCATTTACAGCATACCAGTTGTACATTTTTCCATATAGATAATCATTTACCTGTTGGTTTTGATACCAACACCATGCTCCTGTTTCATTTGTGCCTAAATCTACCCAATGATTATTACCATGTATTATATTTTCACCATTAGAATACCTGGAGGTACGGAGGTTTTCAGCCATCCATTTTTGCTCACCTATAACAACGGTTTGATATACATTTCCGTCAATATCTGTTAGAATTTCTCCTTTATGAGTTTTAAATTCTATCTGGTCTCCATAGGTTATACCTAATTGATTTTTTGTATACGCTCTCAGATAATATTTTGTATCAGCAGATAGTTCGGTAATATAACTAATAAACTCTCCATTATTAGCTACATCGGTGGTTTTTCCATCATTGTTCTCAACTGTTGGCCCTTCAAATCTGCTCCATACCACACCTAGTTCGGTAACGGCTTCACAACCTTCGTTTTCGACCATACCACCAGATGTGGCTGTAGTGATAATTATATCCCTTACATTTGAAGTTATAATTTTTGGAAGTTCACTTTTTGTTGTAAACTGTATTTGCTCTCCATAAGCAGTACCTGTTTTGTTTGATGCATAAGCACGAACATAATATGTGGTTTTTGGAACTAATCCGGAAAGTTTAGAAGTGAACTCACCGCCTCCTGTGTCTTCGGAAGTTATACCGGAATGCTCTTCAAGTGTAGGATATTCTAATGTACACCAAATTAAACCACGAGCTGTAATAGAACATCCTCCTTCTTTGGTTATGATAGCACCACCTATGGCTGTTGTAGCAGAAACTTCAGTTAATTCATTAGTCACTACTGAAGGTAAAGATATCTTGGATAAATCATCCTCATCTTTTTCACAACTAGTTGTAAGTAATAAAAATGTGATCGTTGATATTAAAAAGACTAACAAGAACAGCGGGGCAGAATAATAATGCTGTAATGTTAAATACTTGTTTATTAAGTATTTATTCATGGTAAACTCTGGTTCTTGGATTGGTTAATAATTATTTTTAATAATTAAATGCTTTGCAAATTTATATAAAACTTTTATAATTGTTTAACTTTTTTATCAAAATTAAAATAAAGTTGTAATTGAATACAGTGTTTTTTATAAAAAAAATAATTACGAGCAGACTAAATTATTGTTCTGACAGCTTGAAAGAGGGTTAGCCCAATATTTTAAATTTATTGCAAAATAATTTCAACATACTGATTGTTATTTTAAAAGGTTGTTCTATCTTTGCAAACTCATAAAAAACAATATAAAACATAAAAAATCATGCAGAGTAAAGGTTTAATAAAGTTTTTCGCCATAGCATTTGCCTTGGTTTGCCTTTATCAGTTGTCATTTACATATTTTGCCAATAAAGTAGAGCGTGATGCAAAAGATTATGCATACAGAAGCAGTGTTGTTGAAAGAGCTGAGCGATTGGCAGAAGGCGATGAAGTTTTAACCAATGTTATTTTAGATTCACTGGCAAGCATTGAAGAAAGGTATTATCTTGATTCAATGATGAATGAGAATGTTTATAATATTCTAATAAGGCAATATACCTTTCGTGAATGTAAGGAACGTGAGTTGAACCTGGGACTTGACTTACGCGGGGGTATGAATGTCACCTTAGAAATATCTGTTCCCGCAATTGTTCGTGCCTTGTCCGGCAACAGTGAAGATCCTACATTTGTAGAGGCTATGGAGCGTGCTGATGAAATGCAACGTGTCAGCCGGGAAGATTATATCACGCTTTTTGGTCAGGCATTTGAGGAGATAGATCCAAATGCGAGCCTGGCTGCAATATTCACTACCGAACAGATGAGTGATCATATCAGCTATAACTCTACCAATGATGAGGTGTTGAGAGTTTTGAGGCGTGAAGTTAACGATGCAGTAGACAGGTCGTTTAACATCTTGCGTACACGTATTGACCGTTTTGGTGTTGCTCAACCAAATATCCAAAGGTTGGCAGCTACCGGAAGAATATTAATTGAACTTCCGGGCATCAAAGAACCCGACCGTGTAAGAAGGTTGCTCCAGGGTACCGCAAAATTGGAATTCTGGGAAACATATGAATTTAGCGAAATCTACAATTATTTCATTGAAGCTAATGAACGTCTGCGCGTGCTTGAAGTACATGAAGAGGTAGAAGAAGTTGAACCGGAAGAGCCTGAAGTATTGCCTGTTGGAGCTGAGCCTGATGCAGAAACCCCCGAAGAGGATGATCCCTTTGATGAATTATTATCGGAAGTTGACGAAGAAGAGATACCCGATACAACAGAGGAGGCTGATCTACTTGATCTCTTAACCGGAGAATTGACTCAAGAGGATGATGAGATGTTCAGGGATTTTGCTGAAGAAAACCCACTTTTTGCTTACTTAACACCGGCGTTTATACCTGATCAAAGTGGTCAAATGTTTCCCGGCCAGGGGCCTACTGTCGGGTTTGCTGCAGTTCAGGATACTGCAAGGGTTAATTATCTGCTTAAACGTGATGAAGTTCGTGATATTTTGCCAAGAGACCTTCGATTATACTGGGACGTTAATCCTGTACAACATGATGAGAATTTGAGGCAGCTTTTGGCAATCAGAGAAACAACACGTGATGGTTCTGCCCCTCTTGATGGCGGCGTTATTACGGATGCACGCCAGGATTATGACCAATACGGCAATCCGGAGATATCAATGTCAATGAACCGCGAAGGTGCAAGGACATGGAGAAGGCTTACCGCCGATAATATTGGCAGTTCAATAGCCATTGTGCTTGATGGTTATGTTTATTCATTCCCACGAGTTCAGGCAGAAATACCAGGTGGCCGTTCTTCCATAAGTGGAAACTTTTCACTTCAGGAAGCCCAGGACCTGGCTAATATATTGCGGGCAGGTTCATTACCGGCACCTGCAAGAATAGTTGAAGAAGCCGTAGTTGGACCTTCACTCGGAAAAGAAGCCGTAGCAAGTGGATTAACATCATTTGTTATTGCATTTGTTATTGTGCTTATCTACATGGCATTTTATTATAACAGGGCCGGATGGGTGTCAGACCTTGCACTGATAACTAATATGTTTTTTATGTTCGGGGTGCTTGCCTCTCTTGGCGCAGTGTTGACCCTACCGGGTATAGCAGGTATTGTACTTACACTTGGTATTGCTGTCGATGCTAATGTTATCATATTCGAACGTATACTTGAAGAGCTTAGGTCAGGTAAAGGGCAAAGACTGGCTATTAGCGATGGTTATAAAAATGCCTACTCGGCTATTATTGATGGTAACGTTACTACACTTCTTACCGGTATCGTTCTTTATATCTTTGGATCCGGCCCGGTACAAGGCTTTGCCACAACCCTGATAATAGGTATAATTTGCTCATTGTTCACAGCTATATTCCTTGCAAGGCTGGTATTTACATATTGGATTGATCATAACGTCAGAATAAAGTTCGATAATAGGATAACTAAAAATGTGCTGACGAAAGTCAATTTCGACTTTATAGGTGTTAGAAAACGTTTTTATGTTATTTCAGCTTTGGTAATTATTCTTGG
>PWND01000323.1 GCA_003557965.1 Bacteroidales bacterium
ATTTAGCAACTTGTATAATTTAGTCTTAAAATTTTTATAAAAACAAATCCATATACTCCTTTTTTAAAACTCAAAATTCTATAATTATGAAAAAGCTCTACACTTTAACTTTAGTCTTTATGATTTCTGTGGGTTTTTCTTATGCTCAAAAGAAGATCAATTTGTTTGAAGAAATTCGCAAAAATAATCAGGAATTATTAAAAGAAAACAGGATAAAACAAAAAAGCATTGAGGGCTCTTATGTTGATAACTTAACGGAAGCATATCCCCCCGGTGCGGAAAACTTTCAAATAAATTTTGAAACAATTGCTTTCTCACCTGATTGGGAGTATGTTGTATATGCTGAACTGGATTTCCCAGCCGGAGTTGAAGTTGATGATGCATCACATATGGAAGACTTGCTTTATAATAACGAAACCGGTGACGGAGTTATGGTTACCTGGGGGGCGTTTCCCTGGGATGGCGTAAATTATATATATAATACTACTGTTCCGTTCTCTGTTACAGTAAATATTGATGCTGATTTTAGTGGCGATATGGTAATTAACTGGGTATTATATGGTGATGTATATGGCGATCCCCCACATACGCAAGACGGAACAATTACACTGTCAGAAGCTGAGTTTTTTGATTTAACTATGCAGGATCCGATTGGAGAAGGAAGCGTACATCCGGAGCCAGGAGTTCATGAATTTGTAGAAAACTCCTATGCAGAAATATATGCTACACCTTCTATGGGCTATGGTTTTGATACATGGACAGCAAATGTTGAAGACCCATTAAACTCCAGAACTTCTGTATTTATGGATTCTGATAAGTCTGTTCAGGCAACCTTTGCCGCTTATGACGCTGAAACCGAGCTGCTATGGCATCAATATAATGAAGTTTTGACAGTATCTCAAAGTCATGTTTCAGCAACAGATGACGAAGAAATTGCTCTCTATTACAACAATTTAGCAATTGAAAATATCAATAAAGTTGTGGTTCATGGATTGTCAGGCTATAATGATATATGGACACCGGGGGAAACAGTGCCTTTTATTGTGCGTTTTTATGACCAGGATAGTGAAACAGAACCAGACTGGTTAGATCCATATTCAGAACAACACGTTAATGCAGTTCCGCATTTTGATTCATATATTGGTCCATTTCAATATTATAAATTTGAAATTGACTTGCCTGTTGATGTAGATTTGAATTCAGGATGGATATCTGTACAGTCTGACGGAACTGGTAAAGCTGGTGGCGATGGATTTTGGTGGATGATGGCTGTTAATGGTTATGGTGATCCTGTATTTTGGAGAAAAGGAATTGCATCATCAGGTGAAGGAAGGTTTATGCTGGAGATGTGGGGTGAGAGAGGCGATGATAATATTATGACCATTATTGATGCTACTGCACTTAGTGGAGAGAATGTCACTATTAATATAGAAATAGAAAATGAAAGTGATTTTGTTGCTTTTCAGGCTGATATTGTTATCCCGGAAGGCTTTTCATATATTGATGAATCAGTTCAACTTAATGGTGACAGAATTACAAACCATGAAGTTGCAGCTAATGTATTACCTGGTGATGAAATATTAAGAATTGTAGCTCACTCTCCTGATAATTCTAATTTTTTAGGAGAATCTGGTATAATAGCTTCTTTTGAATTTGAATCTCCTGAACAACCCGGAATGCATGATGTTATTCTGGATGATGGATTAATTAGCGATAATGTGGGTAATAACCTTTTAACATTAATGTATAATGGCAGCATTTATCTTACTTGCCCACCTTATGACATACCTATTGTAGAAGACTTTGATGATGTGGATCCTGGTGATATCCCTGAGTGTTGGTTTAGAAATTCAGTTGATATTTATGTTACAGACGCAATTTCCAACTCTCCTCCAAATTCTCTTGAGTTTATGAAAGTTCCGGGCGACAACTTAATATTTGCTACACCTGAAATAAATGAAGATATTGAACTTTTGCAGATTTCTTTTGAAGCACAAACTACTTGGGGTGCGTCTTCAACAGTTGAAATTGGAACTATGAGTGACCCTACAGACTCCGATACATTTTCATATATTGATCATGTTAACCCACCCGAAGGTGAATATGAATTTTATAATATATGGTTTAATTTATATGAAGGGGATGATAGCTTTATTGCTTTCAGGCTTAGTGATGATATTGAAGTACAAGATGTTGATGTATCAATTGATGATATTGTTATTGATTACTTGCCACCGCTATTCTCTATGACTTTTGAAGTTGATATGACGAATGCAATTGCAAAAGGATTTTTTGATCCTGAAGACGATTTTCTTGATGTAGCCGGAAACTTTAACGAATGGGATGGTACTGTAATGACAGATCCGGAAGAAAACGGAATTTATACTCTTACAACTCCTGAGGTTTTTGAAGAAGATGATTTTATTGAATTTAAATTTCGCATTAATGGCTTATGGGATGATGGATTCCATCAGCCTGGTTCAGGTGAACCTAATATCGAGTATTTTATTGTTGATGGCGAAAACATATACGAATATCTTTGGCTTACACCTGAAATTACATGGGCTAACCTGCAATGGCCGGAAGAACTTGAAATTACAATTGGTGATGCCGATAGTGATGGTACAATATACGGCAGGGTTGAAATCCCGGATATAACTGAAAATGCCCAGGAAGTTGAAGGTTTAATTGCATGGGTTGGGTTTAGTGAAGACAATACTGATCCTGACACATGGAATGACCCTGACCAATGGGTAGAAGCTGTAATCCACCCTGCATACATTTCTGATGATGATATTGAGTATGAGTTATATATTGATGGAGAAATAGTTGAATCTGGCGGAGCTGATGCCGGCACCTATTATTATGCATATCGCTTCCAGTATGGAAATGACGATTATGTTTATGGTGGTTTCCAGGATGACTTTTGGGATGGAGTTGATAATGTGTCAGGCATACTGGAATTGGTTAATCCAACATACGATCTGACATTACTTGTTGAACCTGTTGAAGGTGGTTCAGTTACAGGTGATGGAGAATATGAAGAAAGTGAATTGGTTGAACTGTCAGCCACGCCAAACTTTGGATATGCTTTTGTAGAGTGGACAGATGATGACGGATTTGTTAGCGACAACCCCAACTATTCATTTAACATGCCCGCAGAAGATTATACTTTAACGGCTCATTTCGAAGATGCTGCCTATGTGCTGCCATTCGTAGAAACTTTTGACGGTTATGTTGCCGGTACTATCCCGGATGATTGGTATAGAACCCATACAAACTGGGCTGTTTTTAATGGAAATTTAGCAGGTGGTGATGTACCTGAAATGAATCTTAGTTGGAATCCTTCAACAATAGGTGTTGTAAGGTTGCACACCCCGGTAATTGATGTTAGTGAAGTAGATTATGACTTAGGCTTGGCTTTTAAAAGTTTTATTGATCACTTTGATGCAAGCTTTGATGTTAGGGTTGAGGTTACTACAGATGGAGTTGACTGGGAACCAATATGGGAGGAAACTGTATCTGCCGATATTAGCGCAGAAACTTTAACATTTGAATTAAATGATCATTTTGATGAAGAAGATTTATTAATGCTTGCATTTGTGTTTGATGGAAATACATGGAATGTAGAATCATGGAGAATTGATGATGTTATTATTGATAGAATGTATTCTCTAACTGTGGAGGCAGATCCTATTGAAGGCGGAATAGTTGATGGGGCAGATAATTATGTTGCAGGCAGTGAAGTTACTGTTTCAGCTACACCAAATACTGGTTATGAATTTATTAACTGGACTGATATTAATGGAGTGGTAAGCGCTGATGCTGAATATACTTTTGACATGCCGGATTCAGACTATAACTTAGTGGCAAACTTTGAACTAATAGATTATAATCTAACAGTAAACGTTGACCCGGAAGATACAGGTACTGTTGGCATTAACCCCGATCAAGATTTTTATAATTACCAGGATGAGATAACTTTAACAGCTAATGCAAATGCCGGATACGAGTTTGTCAACTGGACTGGCGATGTCGGCACAATAACTACGGGTAATGCAGATTCTGATGAAATTACTATAACAATGCCTGCTGATGATGTTGAACTGACGGCCAACTTCGAAGCCATTGATTATACTTTAACAGTAGATGTTGCTCCGGAAGGTTTTGGAAGTGTTGAAGTAGATCCTGACCAGGAATTTTATAATGTGGATGATGAGGTTGTTTTAACAGCAACACCGGAAGATGGTTATGAGTTTGTTAGATGGACAGGTGATGTTGGTACAATAACTACCGGTGATGCAGATTCTGATGTAATTACCATAACAATGCCTGCTGATGACGTAAACCTTACAGCTAACTTCGAAGCAATAGATTATACCCTAACTGTATTAGTAGAACCTGAAGGCTCAGGAAGTGTTGAACTAGATCCTGAACAAGATTTCTATAATGTTGGTGACGCAATAATTA
>PWND01000011.1 GCA_003557965.1 Bacteroidales bacterium
ATAAAATACTATAGCAGGGCAATCCGACGATATAAAATTGATATTATCTTTTTCAAGAATCCCTTTATAACCTTGAGCTACCAGGTCTGCACCAAAAGCAACATCAAGTACTTTATCAAAACCTAACCCATGCAATAATCCAACCAGGCTTTTATAGTCATCATATTCAGAGAACTCTGCCGGAAAGCTGGGAGCAAGCAGAGCAACTACTTTTTTATTCTTATCAGATAATAACTGCTCTACTTCTGCTTTCAGGTCAAGTGCTAATTTAGCATCTTGGCTGCATACACTCACACAATTGCCACAACCAATGCATCTTTCGCTTATCACCTCAGCTTGCCCCTCAATTATCTTTATGGCTTTAACAGGGCATTCACGCACACAAGTATAACAAACTCTACACTTGTCTTTAACTGTAGTTACCACCTTATTTCTATTAGCATGAGCCATTTTTTGAAAACTCTCTTAGTTAGTTTCTATAATTTAGTTATTACAAAAGAACATCCCTTTTTTCATAGTGTGTATGTAAAAGAGAGTGTGATTTTTCACCTAAAGGTTCGCCCAAAAACTCCTTATATAATTTTATTACTTCCGGATTTTTGTGGGAAACTTTTATTGTTTCTTTATCATCAATATCGTAAATTGCTTTCATCCTGGCTACTACATCTTCTTCTGAAGCCCCAATATGTTGGCCACCACCATTAATACATCCGCCGGGGCAGGCCATTACTTCAATAAAGTGATAGTTTTTTTCACCATTTTTTATTTTGGCTAATAGTTTTCTCGCATTAGCTAAGCCATTTACAACAGCAACATTAACCTTTAAGTCTTCATTAATTTGTATTTCAGCTTCTTTACAGCCATCAAGGCCTCTTAAAGCTTCAATTTTAAATCTAAGCAGTTCTTTACCTGTTATCATATTGTATGCAGTTCTTACAGCAGCTTCCATAACACCACCGGAGGCTCCAAATAGTTTTCCTGCAGAACTTCTAAAGCCCAAAGGAGAATCTGTTGCTTCCGGCGAAATGTTGTTAATGTCAATGCCATACATTCTGATTAACTGGCCAAGCTCTCTTGTAGTTAAAACTGCATCAACATCACTAATACCTCTATTAGTCATTTCCTCACGCTGTGCTTCAAACTTCTTTGCAGTACATGGCATTACTGATACCGAGTATATGTTTTCAGGCTGATTTTTAGTTTGTTCTGCCCAGTAAGATTTTATAACCGCCCCCATCATTTGCTGAGGCGATTTACAAGTAGAAAGGTTATTCAAAAAATCAGGATAAAACTCTTCTGCAAACTTAACCCAACCCGGGCAGCAGCTTGTAATCATAGGAATTGTTCCACCATTTTTTATTCTGTGCACCAGCTCAGCAGCTTCTTCCATAATTGTCAAATCAGCTGTAAACGTAGTGTCAAATACATATTTAAATCCAATTTTTCTCAATGCTGCATTCATAATTGCATTAATATCAATACCTGCAGGCATATTAAACTCTTCAGCCAGAGAAACTGATATAGATGGAGCATACTGAACTACTACTGTTTTTTCAGGATTATTAAGCATTGAAATTAATTCAGGAAAATGACTTTTTTCTGATAATGCGCCTGTTGGACACACCATGATACACTGGCCACAATTTACACAGCTTGATGTATTAAGGGTTTTGTCAAAAGCAACCCCAATTACAGACTGGCTGCCCCTGTTGATAAAATCAATACATGCAACACCCATAACCTCTTCACAAACGCGGACACATCTTCCGCAAAGAATACACTTGTCGGGATCGCGAACCAGGCTGGCACTTGACCTGTCAAGGTGGATGTTGTTCTTTTCACCCTTAATACGACGTTCACGCACTTGCAACTCTTCCGATAAATCCTGAAGCTCGCAATTCTTATTTCTCACACAATACAGGCAGTCATCCGGATGATTCGACAAAAGCAACTCAACAATAGTTTTTCTTGATTCAATAACTCTTGGAGAGTGAGTTAAAACGTTCATACCTTCCTCAACAGGTGTTGAACATGCAGTAACAAGCCTATTGGTTTTCACATTTTCAACCACACACATACGGCATGAACCGGACGGCAAGCTGCCTTTTAAATGGCACATAGTAGGTACATTAATTCCTTGTCTTTTTAAAGCATCCAGAATAGTTTCACCATTCTTTGCTTCTATTTCTTTATTATTAACTTCTATTAAAAAGCTCATAGCAATATATTTTAATTTTTTTATACAACTTCAATTGCATCAAACTTACATGCTTCATAGCAGGCACCGCAACCGATACACTTATCTTCTACAATAAAATGAGGTGCCTTTTTGCTTCCAATGATTGAGTCAGCAGGGCACTTTTTCACGCAAAGTGTGCAACCTGTGCATTTATCAACATCAATTTTATATACTTTAAGGTTTTGGCAAACACCTGCCGGGCACTGTCTGTCAAAAACATGTGCTTCATATTCATCTCTAAACCATTTAAAAGTACTTAAAACCGGATTAGGAGCAGTTTGTCCAAGTCCGCACAGCGAGGTATCCTTAATTACCTGGCTTAGTTTATCTATCTGCATAACTCCTTTAAACCTGTCGAGTGCTTCAGTATTATCACTGGCATCAGGTTTAGTTGTAATGTTCTCCAGTATTTCAAGCAACCTTTTAGTTCCTTCACGACAAGGGATACACTTTCCACAACTTTCACGTTGAATAAATCCCATGAAAAATTTAGCAACATCAACCATACACGTATGCTCGTCCATTACAACCAGGCCACCAGAACCCATCATTGCACCAACTTCCAACAGTGATTCATAATCAACCTGAATGTCCAGATTTTCTTCAGTTATACAACCTCCGGAAGGCCCACCAATCTGAACCGACTTAAATTTTTGATTGTTGAGAATTCCACCGGCAATGTTAAATATTATTTCCCTTACTGTAGTTCCCATAGGGATTTCCACAAGGCCGGTAAGAGCAATTTTTCCTGACAGTGCAAACACTTTTGTTCCTTTACTGTTTTTTGTTCCTGTAGAAGCGAACCATTCAGCACCGTTTTCAAGAATTGAAGGTACATTAGCAAATGTTTCCACGTTATTTATTACGGAAGGCTTTCCAAACAAACCGCTTGTGGTTGGGAATGGCGGCCTTGGCCTTGGCATTCCTCTCTTGCCTTCAATACTATGCATAAGAGCAGTTTCTTCACCACACACAAATGCACCGGCACCTTTTTTAATTTTTATTTCAAAATCATTGCCTGTGCCAAAAATGTCTTTTCCTACCAGCCCATATTCTTCAGCTTGCTTAATAGCAATTTCTAATCTTTCTATTGCTAAAGGATATTCTGCTCTAATGTATATATATGCTTTCGTAGCACCTATAGCATAAGCTCCTATGGCCATACCCTCTATTAGCCTGTGAGGATCTCCTTCAATAACAGCCCTGTCCATGAATGCTCCGGGGTCACCTTCATCTGCATTACATATCAAATACTTCTGATCACTTTTTTCAGAGTTAGCAAATTTCCACTTACGTCCGGTGGGAAAACCTCCACCTCCTCTACCCCTTAAGCCACTTTTTTCAATAATATCACAAACATCTTCCGATGAGTGCATATTTAAAACTTTGATATAGCCTTTATATCCGCCTCTGGCAATATATTCATTAATATCAACAGGGTCAATCACGCCACAATTCTTCAGCACAAGCCTTTTTTGTGGTGCAAAAAACGGAAGTTCACTTAAATATTTAACATTTTCCCATTCCCTGGAACCGGGAGTTTCAAACTGCCCTAAGATATCACCTTCAGGCACTTCCATCTGAAATAGTTTGTCAAGAATACCCTCAACTTTGTCTTCAGTTACATTTTGTAACGAAATTCTATTATGTGATGGGATTTGAACATCCATAATTGGTTCTACTGCACATAAACCTATACAGCCTGTTTCAACTATTCTTGCTTCAATATTTTTTTCGCTGATATAGTTTTTTACAGCAGTAAGAGTTTTATCAGCTCCTGCACCAAGCCCGCAAGTTCCAGCTCCAACATAAACAACAGGGACACTGATATTATCATTTTTTAGTTCAGCAATCTTTTCTAAGAGTGCCTCATCTTTAGAGTTGTTTGAAAAATCTCTTAAAACTTCATTTATTAAGAATTCTTTAACAGAATTATTATCTAGTACTTTCATAATTATTCTTGATTACGATAGTTATCCAAAATATCTTTAATAGCATCACCTGTAACTTTAGCATAAAATTTCCCGTTTATTGAAATCACTGGTGCTAATCCACAAGCACCAATACACGCCACAACTTCCAGGCTAAATAATCCATCTCTTGAAGTTTGGCCAGTGTTTACTCCAATATTTTTTTCAATTTCTTCAAGAACGGTAGCAGAGCCCAATACATGACAAGCAGTACCGCGGCAAACTTGTATA
>PWND01000189.1 GCA_003557965.1 Bacteroidales bacterium
ACTTCATGAAATCCGGCAAAGAGGCTTGCCTGCTTTGCCATGGATTTCAAAAGTTTTTCAAGAGCGGGGAGGATTCGTTTTGCCTAGCCTTTTTTGTAACTTTTTGTGGCAATGACAAAAAGTTAATATAAAAAAGCATAGGCGAGTCGGGAAAAGTCTACAGCCTGCACTGATACCCTTCCTCTTTATAAAAAGCACTCGTCATCCCGAGCCGCAGGCGAGGGATCCGGCAACTTACAAGAAAGGCTTGGTAATAGCGACTTTTCCATTGGTCTCGTTCATCCACGATATCTCTCCCTGGCGGTACTAATGACAAAATTTTCAAAATGCTTTGTTCAATGGTGTAAAAAACTGTTTTTTACGGACAGGTCAAGCCCTGTCCTTACGGTTATCACGTTATATGATATTCTGGCTGGTCAAGCCCAGCCAATACAATAATTACTTCACGTTTTTATATTTTGCCTTTCTTTAATGAATTCATTATTCTAGAGATGACATGCAAAAACATTTCAGGCTCAATCCCTATCTCCTCACAAACTCAACATTTTGCACCCTGCCAATATCGAGCATTACAAAGCCGTTTACTTCATTATTTTCATCACGAGAAAATTCTACCATGCCAAAACGGTCGGTTGCAAATCTGTCGCCGTTTACATGATTTAGAGGGATAAATTTTGCGCCAAAATATCTTTCGAAGGTTGCGGGTGGAGCAATTTTCAGCTGATTATCTTCAAAAATTATATTGTAATCAGTGTTCAAATCCTTATGATAATAATCACCGGCGAGAGAGGCTATTTCTTCAACAGACAACAATATCTTTTCACCTACTCTTGTTGCATGATGTTCACCACTCTGATGCCATATTAATTCATCAACTTCGCCCCCGGGTCCTTTTATAAATGTCACCTGGGCATCAAAAGCCTTCAGGAAGAATTTATTTTCACTTTCTGCAAATAGCTGGAATTGATGTCCGCCGGGCAAGTGCAACCAGAATGTATCTTGTTCAAACACAAACTCAAGCTCCATTCCATCCGACATCTCGAAATTTCCGACATATTTTTCAACAGCTTCAACAACTAAATCAACCTCAGCCCGTGGTTTTTCTTCTTTAACAACGATTTTCTCGGCAAGGATCAAGTCTGCTATTCCGGTAGCTAAAGCACGGGAGTTGATATTTTCATTGTTAAGCATTACAACAATAATTAGTTCTTCATCAGGAAAAAATAAAAACTGGCTTCTGAATCCCGGAATACCGCCACTATGGGAAACAAGGTTTAATCCTTTGTACTTAGTAATATAAAATCCGTAAGTGTAGTTCAAAGAATCACCATTTTCAAGAGTGTTATACCTGGTTTGCATTCTGCTGATAAGTTCAGCTCCACCAACTTTTAGGTTTAAAAAGTTTTGTCCCCATTTCATCATATCATCGAGGCTGGCAAAGATATTTCCTCCGCCATAGCCATAATCTTCTGAAGAGCTAACTAATACAGCTTCGTCCTCGTGCACTGAATATCCAAATGCAGTGTTTTTCTGTTCCATTTCCGGGCTGTAGTAGATTATTGCTGTTTCCATATTTAATGGAGTAAAAACATTTTTTCTTAAAAATTCAGGGAAGTGCAATCCACTAACGGATTTAACTATTTCAGCAAGAAGAGAGTAACCGGAGTTTGAGTAAACATGCTTGGTGTTTGGCTCGAAATTAAGTCCGGAATACTTATAAATAATGTCAATCTCATCCTGCTGTGTCCATTTAACGTCAAACGGGATGCCTGACAATAACCTGAGCCAGTCTGTTGAAGCAATTCCGCTTGTATGTTGAAGCAGATGCCTAACGGTTATTTTATGGCCATAGTCCGGCAGATCCGGCAAATAATGCCTGATATCCCTGTCGAGCTCAATTTTACCATCCTGTTCGAGCAGCAAAATTGCAAAAGCAGTAAATTGTTTTGCTACTGATGCGATGTCAAACAATGTGTTTTCAGTAATTGCTTTGTCTTTCTCAACATCACTAATGCCGAAGCATTTTTTTACAACAAAATCGTCTCCTGAAATAACACCTACAACACCTCCGGGCATAACTTCTTTATGCTGAAGGGCTATAAGAGAGTCAATCTTTTCAGAAAAATTGATTGTGTTTGCGTTTGCAATTGTACAAGTGCCAACAAGGATTAAAAATAAAAATAGTTTTTTCATGGTTGAAAGGGTTTTTATTGTTTTTAAAAAATTGGATTTAAAACATATCACTTTGAGGAGTAACTTGTTCTCTGTGGCGATTATTTTGATAGTTATTAATCCTGTATCTGAGTGAAAGCATAACTACCTGCTGCTCCATGTTAAAAGTAAAATCAGTCATGCTGCTTTCTTCAAATGCTTCGAAGTTGTAAACCATAGTTTTGAAAACATCACGAACACTTAAGTTAACAGACATTTGCCTGTTAAAGAACTCCTGGTTTACAGCAAGGTTTACTCCATACATACCGCTAATTCTTCCCTGGTGGGTTACACTCGGACTTCTGTAGAATCCTGTAACCTGAAACCTGGTGCTTTTAGAAGCTATGATGTTTGTGTTCAATGTAAAATCTGATCTAAGTAAGCTGTTATTAGAATTATCCGTAGTATTCACATTATCAATTACATAGTTATACAAATTAGTACTTATGTACGTGTTCAGATATTGAGAGAGTGTAAGGTTAGATGATAATTCAACACCATAGGAATATGAGTTTCCTACATTTATGTAGTATGATCTCATCCTGCCATCATCTTGCATATAAAGATTATCCATAAAACTATTATCTGTTTGGCGGTAATAGGCTTCTGCTGAAACAAATCCAATTTTTGTAAATCTCATGTAATTAAGCTCATAAGAATCTGTTACTTCTGGCACTAATTCAGGATTACCTGTTTGCAACAAATAGCTGTCTGAGTAAATTGGTGCAGGATTTAGAAACCACATTTCAGGCCTGTTAATTCTGCGGCTATAGCTAGTTTGAAGCTGTTGATTATTAGGAAATGGGCGTGTTATATGAACAGTTGGAAACAGGTCAATTTTATTATAAGAAAATAACTTATCTGAAGTTAAGCCCCTGTCAGTATATTCAGCTCTTAAACCTCCCTGGTACTGGAATCCTGCCAGTTCACCACTATATGTGCCATAAAGAGAATGAATGTGGTTTACAAAAAGAATATTGTTATGTAAATCCATGTTTTCCGTCCACTCATCATTTGACCCAATGAAGTCAAAATATCTGAAAGCACCTGTTTCGTCTTTAAGCCTGTATTGATATCCTGCTTCAAATTTAGCTGTTTCTCCAAGGGATTTTGAAAAATCAGACTTAAACCTTACCTCATAGTTGTCTGTCTTTAAAGAATACTTGTGGATATCCGAGAAAGCTTCCGAGCCATTATCATCGAGTGTAGTTTCATTAATAAAAGTACCATTATTCCCGTCCCATTTTGAAACAAACAACGAACTGCTCCACTTATAAGCATTTTTAGAGTTATAGTCATGGTTTAGCACACCACTAAGGTAGTTTCCACCTATACTCATATCAGTATAAATATGTTTGAAAATGTCAATACTTGATGAATTAATATTTTCTTTAACATCAGAATCCTGATCAAGGCCAAATCCCCAATGTCCGAAATCTCCTGTGAAAGAAAACACATTTTTTTCATTTAGATGATAATCTAAACCACCTGAAATTGCATAAGGATTTCTGGTTTCTATCCTTTGATTGTATTGATGTCTATTTCTTAAGTTTTCATTAAAAGTGATTTCATTTAAAATTTCAGTAGAAGTATGGCTAGGCCTTTCGGCATAACGGCCACTGAAAAAATAGTTGACTTTATTTCTACGATAGTTAAATGAAAGATCGCTGCTACGCTTCCAGGCCGTTCCGGCCGACATATTAACAAGGCCATTGAACCCGTCTTGATAATCTTTCTTCATTATAATATTAATTATTCCGGCCGAGCCATCAGGATCGAATTTTGCGGAAGGGTTGGTAATAACTTCAACACGGTCAACAGCACCTGCCGGGATTTGCCTTAGAGCTTCTGAGCCGCTGAGCGGTGTGGGGCGCCCATCAATTAAAACAGTAAATGAGGAGCTTCCTCTAAGTAATACATTACCCTCAGCATCAGTCTGGATTGATGGAAGGTTTTCTAATGCTTCAACCACAGTACCACCGGCTGCCTGCAGGTTTCTATCAACATTCACAACCCGCCTGTCGAGCCTGTACTCAAGGGCGCTTCTTTCTGCAGAAACTTCAACTCCTTCTAATGTTTCAAAAGCCCTTTCAAGATATATCTTCCCAAGGTTTAATTCTCCGGCCTCGCCTGAAACAAATAAGTCATTAATAACTTCTTTATTATAACCAAGAAAGTTTACTTCCATAAAGTACTCTCCTTCAGGTACTCTTTCCAAAATAAATTC
>PWND01000165.1 GCA_003557965.1 Bacteroidales bacterium
CAAACCTTAAGTGGTGATTTAACATTGCGAAAAAGTGGTGAAATACTTTTGCGAAAATTTGATGATTTTTATTTGCAATTTACAATTTTTAAAAGGGCATTGATTACAATTGATTTTGCACCCTGTATTATAATCTATATCTCCTTCGATTAATATATATATATCCATAAGGGTTATTTCATCCGCTTCTTTTTTTAGTACGAAGCCACCTTTAGGCCCTCTTGTTGATGTTAGTAAACCATTTTTAACAAGTTGTTGCAAAATCTTCGAAATGTGATTTTTTGAAAAACCTGTAATTTCTGCTATGTGCAAAGCATTTAAGCCATTAGGATTTTTCGCTATTAAAGCCATTGCATGTAATCCTATTGTTGCAGCTTCTGATATGTTAAAAATTTTACTCATTTAATTATTAAAAAGAAAAAAGGTATTTGAATACGCAAATATAATAATAAAAATACATACCAACCAAATTTATTTTGAAAAAAGTTTTTAAATATTCGGTAATTACTTTATATATAGCGGGTTAGAGGTATAGTTTTTTGTTTAAAAATATTCACGTAGCTTTATTGAATAGTTCCAATCGGTCTGCAATGACATATTTTTTCAAAATTTGATATTTTCGATTTACCGGACATTAATGTTAATAAATGAAAAAATTAAAATGCTTTGTTGATAAGTTTTTTGTTATGTTTTAGATAAATAAATGAAGCTAGCGTAATAAGAATTTTACGTTTAAGCTACATAGGTGATAACACGAATATAATAATGGCATCTGGCTTTCTTTTAAAAAATCCTAAAAACATTAAAGCATATTTATTAAAAATATATTTTTGATTCTAGTCTAACGACCCAATTGTTAACTATAAGTTTTAGCCTCATGAAAAAATTTACTTATCTATTTATGTTTGAATGTATATCTTTAAAAGTTAAATATGAAGAACTTACCTTACGATTTACTGCAAACAATTCCTGTACACATTTGAAGCTAGACAGTGTCTATTTTTCAAAATTTTCTTCAATCTGGTTAATTAATTCTTATTCAGTTTTAAAACAGCCTTTTAACAACTGATGATATTTACCTATTTCTTTTGGGATAGGGATATACATGAAGAAATATCAGTGGTTTAAATATTTTTTGTCCAGACACAATACTCAAAATTAAATTATATAACTTAAAAAAAAATCTATGAAAAAACTACTACTAATTTTTGTCGCAACATTTTTTGCAATTTTAACACAGTCACAAACGATGGTACAGCCATCCGGTTCAGGTACAGAAGAAGACCCGTATCTGATTGCAACATTCGAAAATTTATTTTGGATAAAAGGAGATCTGGAAAGATTGGACAAACACTATGTCCAAACAGCAAATATTGATGCTTCAGTCACATCATCCGGTGAGGGATGGAGCTCTATCGGCCAACCTCATCAAACCTGGTCGCCAACATATTCCTTTACCGGCACTTATGATGGTGGAGGTTACACCATTAGCAACCTGCATATAAACCGCCCCGAAAGTAGTGGACAGGGACTATTTGGAGGATTGTATGAAGCCACTGTACGCAATGTTCACCTTGTGAATATTAATATGATTACAGCAGGCACAAGCGGTGGACTTACCGGACATTCTTACCGGTCAAACATACAAAACTGCTCTGTTACCGGTACTTTAACCGCCAATACAAGCGAAACAGAAGACGGAAATCAAGTGGGTGGTTTAGCTGGACACTTTAGCAGAGGTTCCATGCATAATTGTTGGGCAGATGTTGAAGTTATAGGAGATGATAATGTTGGTGGACTTATAGGGCGTGTTGCAGTTTCTCAGAATATTGGTAATAATTGGACATATATTCTAAGGTGCTATTCAGCAGGTAGTGTGGAAGGCAAAAATTATGTGGGAGGCTTAATAGGACAATTAGGAACATGGTATCCCGCAGGTAGTTCCTATGGACAGGCGTATGGTAGAATTATCGATTGCTATAGTACTGCCAATGTTAGTTCACTAATTGGCGAACCTGAATATATCGGTGGTTTAAGTGGGCGTCTTCCACTGGGGTCAATATATAGATCTTTCAGCAACGGATTAGTAGATGCTGAGGGTGAAACAGTGGGTGGTTTTACAGGTTCCGGATCAACGAATATACATTACTCATACTGGAATACCGAAACATCTCAACAAGCAGAATCAGCCGGTAGTGCAATACCCCTTACAACTTCAGAAATGCAGGATATGGCTTCTTTTCCCGCATTTAACTTTCATACTATTTGGGAAATGAGTGGGGGTACACACCCGGTGTTTCGCGATATGAGCACTTTTGATTTTACGCCTTTGGCTGAGCTGGAACTTACAGATCTGGCCGGTTCAGGTACAGAGGAAAGTCCATACCTTATTAGTAATGCTGCGGAGCTTAATGCCGTACGATTAGATGTGACTGCTCATTACAGACAAACTGAGAACATTGATCTTACCAACTCTCAAACATGGAATACCGGTCGAGGATGGCTTCGCATACCAGATTTTGAAGGCACCTACGACGGAGACGGACACACTATTACCGGGCTGCATATCAACCAGCCAACCATCGATGATTATGGACTGTTTAGAAGAACCAGAGAAAATGCTGTTATTAAGAACCTTACATTGGAGGATGTTTGTTTGCATGGAGGTCGTTACGTAGGCGCTATTGCAGGAAGGATGGAAAGCAGCCGAATTGAAAATATAAGTGTCAATGGACACATAGTCGCCGCAGACCAATTTTCGGGAAATGTGGGAGGAATTACAGGGGAAGCTAGTTCCGGTTCTATTTTGCAAAAAAGTCTATTCACAGGCAAAGTTTTTTCTACAGGAAACAATGTTGGTGGGATTGTTGGCGAATTAACTGGTACTGGAAGTATTATATTTAATGCAACAGCAGATGTAGATCTAACAGGAAGAAATAATGTTGGTGGCGTAGCCGGTTATGTCACGGTCAATGCACGCATAAGAATTGCCAGTGCCAATGGCTTAGTTAAAGGCGAAGAGCATATTGGAGGTCTGGTAGGCCGATTGGGTGGTTCTGGTACGCCAATGCCGTCATCTGGCCATATTTTTGATAGCTATAGTACCGCAACTGTTGTCGGGTTGAATATAGTAGGTGGTTTTGCAGGTCGTATTGGAAATCACAGAGGCTCTATAACAAATAGCTACAGTACGGGGCAAGTAATTTCAGAAGGTGAGTCCGTAGGAGGTTTTTCTGGAACTGCCGGAGCCGCAGTAAACTTTAGCTATTGGAATACCGAAACATCCGGCCAAGCCGAAAGCCCGCGTGGCGAAGGACGCACTACAGCAGAAATGACGCACCCTCACGATGAAAACACCTATGAAGGATGGAACTTCGATCAAATCTGGATAGCAGATACAGAGGGAAGTGTCAATGATGGCTATCCTTATTTTGCAGAAGATTATTATTATTTAGAATACACTACAGATGGTAATGGATCCATAGAAGGTGAAGAATTTCAGATAATAAAAGAGGGTTTAGATGGCTTTACTGTTGAAGCAATTCCAAACATTGGTTATATTTTTGAGCAATGGAGCGATGGTTCAACTCAAAATCCACGTACTGATCTTGATGTTAATGAAAATATTTCGGTTGTTGCGGAATTTTTTCATTTGTCATTTAATATTTCTTATTTCGCCGGCGAAGGTGGAACCATAACGGGAGAAACAGAACAGACTATTCTTTTTGGTGAATCCGGTACAGAGGTAGAAGCTGTGCCGGACGAGGGATATCAGTTTGTCGTATGGTGCGATGGACTTACAGATAACTCGCGTACAGATATAATAAACATTGATAATGACATTGAAGTAACAGCAATTTTCTATACTGAAATATTGGGAGATGGTAGTGAAGAGGATCCCTATCAGGTTGCCAGCACTAGTCATTTGTATTGGCTTGCAACCCATGATGAGCATTGGGATAAGCATTTTGTTCAAACTGAAGACATTGACTTTGAACCTATTTCCTGTTCAGGTATTGATGTATGGATACCTATAGGGAACAACTCCACAAAATTTACAGGAACATATAACGGGAATGGACACAGTATAAGTAACATGACCATTAATAAACCCAATACCAACTATGTTGGGCTATTTGGATTTGTGGAAAATGCAAAAATCAGCAATGTACATTTTGTTGATATACAGGTTGAAGGAAATAGCTTTACAGGCGCTTTAGCAGGCAGATCCAATAACTCCTTTATTCATAATGCTTCTGTAACAGGCTCCATAACTGGTAATGACGATAATACCGGAGGACTTATTGGATTAATAAGTGATGGACAGTACATGCAACTCTCTGCAGATGTAATAGTGTTTGGAGCAACTAACACCGGAGGCCTTATAGGTAACATGGGAAATGCTGAGGTCAGATATTCTTACACCA
>PWND01000344.1 GCA_003557965.1 Bacteroidales bacterium
ATATCGTATTGATGTTTTTTAAATATACTTCCAGTGGTTTCCAGATTAAATTATAAAGAGATGCTGCTTCTTCGCTTCTATAATCATTCCTGCCATAAATAGTATTTATATATTGAATGCTGTTTTCAAAACTAGTCTCCAAAATTTTTTCTGCTTCCTTTTCTTCAAATAAAGGAACCACAAGCGGGTATTCAAAGTTGTATCCTAATAATAAAGCAACATACATAATACTATCGGTTGCAGCCCCGCCAGTTTGATATTTGAATGATGCAAATTCAATGGCAATCTCATCAGGTTGAAGTTTACTTTGCACATCCTGCCAGGTCATTCCGGTCATTGTGTTAACCTGCCTGAAAGCCGATGACAAGCGATTAAGCTCACCTTCAAGGCTATTCGCCTTTTGTTCAATTTTTTCTAAGTCTTCACTTCTATCATCAATTGGCAGAGAGTATTGATTTGACAGCTCTGTGCGAACTTGCAGCCATTCATCATATTTTTCCAATAACGCTTTATCACCGCTGTTTAATATTGACTGCCTCATTTCTATTCCGGATTGCAGTATCATTCCTTTTGTTGCCAATTCAACATTATAAGCCACCGCGCCAACAGCAGGGTTTTCTTCATTATAGCTATAGAAAAAGCTATGGTAAACATCAAAGTTTTCTGATATTGTATTTATGAAGTTCTCCTTTTCACTTTCTGATAAAAACGAAAACACGTTTTCTATGTAGTTAGTATTGATTGATATAGCTTTTTTATAATATTTGAATGCCTCTTCTGGCCTATTGGTATTTCTTTTCAGGTTTGCCAAATTAAATAAATACGTTCCTACGGTAGGATGGTTGTTTCCATAATTTTTTTCAGCAATTTCCACGGCTTCAATATATAAAGGGAGAGCTGATTCATATTGACCCATTCCGTAATAAATAATAGCAATATTATTTAATCTGCCGGCATAGTCAGGATGCTCTGTCCCGACTGCTTTAGCTGTAATATCTTTTGCTTCATAGTATAAGGCCAGCGCTTCTTCATTTTTCCCTAAATTGTTATAAATGCCCGCTAAATTGTTAAGGTTTGTTGCATAATTTGGGTGTCCTTTGCCAAGAGTTTTTTCTGTTTGCTCCAAAGCTTCAATATAATAAGGCAGTGCTTTTTCATACTGTCCCATTCGGTAATAAAGCAATCCTAGGTTACTTAAATTAATTCCATACCACAAATGTTGCTTCCCCAATGTTTTTTCGGTTACTTCAATTACCTTATGATACAAAGGCAAAGCCTGCTCAAACTGCCCCAGGCTTGTATATAAAGCAGCAAGATGACTCAAGCGTGTTCCATAATCATGATGCTCTTTCCCAACAGCTTTCTCGGTGACTTCTATTGATTCCAGGTAATATGTCAAAGCTTTGTCATATTGGCCTAAAGCTCGATAAATTTGCCCCAAGTGAGATAGGCGGGTGGCATATATGTTATGTTCCCTGCCAAGGGATTTTTCTGTATTTTCAAGAGCCTCTAAAGCATAATACAGTGATTTCTCGTATTGCCCCATATTTCGGAATAAAAAAGCCAGATTGTTCAAACAGATACCATATTTGTAATGATCTTCTCCTTGTGTGTGTTTTCTAACCTCCATTTCTTTTATGGTATATCTGGCTGCCTC
Organism: Bacteroidales bacterium; assembly: GCA_003557965.1. GTDB lineage: Bacteria > Bacteroidota > Bacteroidia > Bacteroidales > UBA7960 > PWND01. The sequence goes on from PWND01000344.1 coordinate 1,658, forward strand.
CTGAAAGTTTCCCATGTTAAAAAGCACATGGACCATGCCAAGAAGCATATCAGCATATAGTGTATCATTAGTGCCAAACTCTTTTTTTACCAAGTCCACTGCTTTTTCTCCAAATATCAATGCCTGGTGAAAATTCTGGTTAAGATGATGCACAACTCTCAAAGAGTCATATTCCTTCCACGACTGTGAATGTGTCTTAGAGGGAACCAGAATAACACTTGCAATAAAAAAAACAAAATAAAAAACAGGAGGCTTTTTAAGTTTTCCAATGATTAACGTCAAAATCCTGTAAGGCCTCAAGGGCAAAAACATAGCCATCTTACGAATATTAATAGGGTTTTGTAGCATCATAAATCCATGTGTTTAGTGAAATTGAAACAGGGGTTTTATACAAAATTAACAATTAATTTCCTTTGTCCGCTTAAGGTGAATAAATTGTCTACAAATAAGTATTTTTTCATTAAAATGAACATATTTTTGATGATTGGGTTTGGCTTTTGATTATCTTTAATCTTTAATTAAAAGTATATCTAAAGTATAAATGCATCTTTAAGTAACACTCATAAATAACCTGAATGAAAATGAACAATAACTTTACAGCGCAAGCAGCTGTTCCGGATCGCAAGATTTACTTTGACGGCATAAGATTTTACCTGCTGTTTATTGCCGGAGCATATAGAATTATTCAAAACAAGGAAGATTTGAATAAAATTAATTACTTCCCTGTAGCAGACTCAGATACAGGCACAAACCTGGCCGGAACATTCAATTATATGATAGAAAACTCTGCAATTTATCCGCATATTGGCAACATGGCTGATGAACTTGCCGAGAAAGCAATGGACGGTGCAAGAGGCAATTCCGGTAATATTTTTGCGCAATTTTTTATGGGATTGGCACAGACGATCCGAGGACATGAAAAAATTGACATAGTGCAGCTTAGTGATGCTTTGAGAAATTCCGTAAAAGAGGTTTACAAATCAATCTCAGAGCCTGTTGAAGGAACTGTTATCACTTTAATGAAAGATTTCGCAAACTGTTTTCCTGAATCTACTGAAAGTAATGACAACACCAATAATCTTTTCCCAAAAATCATGGAAAAGGTCAGGTCTTCCTTGGATAAAACCTCCGAAGCAATGAAAAAGCTTCGTAATGTGAATGTCGTTGATGCCGGAGCCAAAGGTTTTGCATTATTTATTGAAGGAATGAATGACCTCTTAACAAAGGGGTCCGGTTATATTACCCATGTCAGAAGCCTGGCAAAAAACAAAACAGAATACTTTACTGCACCGGTAAGCTCCGACCATGAAAAAAGTCAGGATTTGCCAAAACTAAGATTTTGCACTGAAGGAAAAATAAAAATATATGAAAAGCTGATCGAAACTGCCGGCTTTAATGATAGTGCTGATAACATCAGAAAAGTTTTGAGCAAATACGGCGACTCTATTGTTTTTACCCATTATAAAGACAATATTAAATTTCACGTTCATACAAACGATCCTCATTTATTGTTCCAGGAACTTATTGATTACGGTCAACTACTATATCAGAAAGCTGATGACATGATTGTTCAATACAAAGATTCTAACGAAAGAAAATCTGACATTGCACTTATTACTGACTCAGTGGCAGATCTACCACAAGAGTTATTAGACAAGTATAATGTACATGTAGTTCCATTGCTTGTCAATTATGATGATGACCAGTACCTTGATAAGGTAACCCTGAAAACAAAACAGCTATTTGAGAATATAAACAAATACACAAGCTACCCCAAAAGCGCTGCTCCATCAATAGGCACTTTTGAAAGAGTTTATGAACAGGCTTTAACACATTACAACTCTGTAATAGCTTTGCATCTAGCCTCAAAACTAAGCGCTGTGTATAATAACAGCAAAAAAGCTGCTGAAAATGTTTCTAAAAAATTCAAGAAAAGAATTGATGTTATTGACACTCAACACTTATCCGGATCCCTTGGATTGCTGGTCCAAAAGGCCGGTGAATTAATTGAACAAGGAGCGCACCATGACAGTGTAATAAATGAGGTTAACATGTCTATAGAAAAAGCCAGGATATTTGTAAGCATAAAAACATTCAAGTACATGGTAATGGGCGGCAGAGTTTCTCCAATGAAAGGAAAACTTGTGTCCTTGCTAAACCTTAAGCCAATAATTTCAATGGGTGGCGGAGAATCAAAGATTTTTGACAAAGCTTTTTCCCAGAAAAGTCTGACAAAAAAAATTATACGAATATTTCAGAATGACCATAGCGCAGGAAACATTGACAGGTATGCTGTGGTTCACTCTGCAAACCCTGAGTATGCACAGGAGATTGCAGCTAAGCTTCATAATATCTCAGGCCAAAAACCCGGATATATTTCCGAAATATCCTCTGTAGTTGCATTAAATGCAGGATTAGGGGCTGTTGCAATAGTATATTGTTAAAATATTTTTTTAAGTAAAAAGAGAAATTATCATGTATGCAACATTACTAACCACCACACTGGAAGCATTCGCTATTATTTTAGCATACATGTTTTTGGTTTTTATAATTGCCCAGGCTATTAAGGATAATTCAATTGTAGATATAGGCTGGGGTATTGGCTTTATAGTTTCCACTGCATTTCTGATGTATAGATTTTCTGCTCAATCAATGTTTTTCATAATATTGTTTGCAATGGTTGCCCTTTGGGGAATAAGACTTGCAACACAAATTCTGGTTAGAAAAATTGGAGAGCCGGAAGATTTCAGGTA
>PWND01000358.1 GCA_003557965.1 Bacteroidales bacterium
ATTTAAGAGTTACGCCGGACTCAACAAGAGTATATATTAAAACTGAAGAGGAAACCAAAACTGCACGTGGTGGATTTGCTGTTGGGGGTTTCACTTCTAATAAAAAAGGCGAAAAAGAAACCTTCTTCAAAGTAACCAGTGATACTACCTATGTGTCAACTACAATGGTGGCAGATGGCAGTATTCAAGTTGGTGGAGATATTAATGTTGGTGGTGGCGTAATCAGTAAACCTACAGTGGAGACTATTAGCGGAGATGTTGAAGATATTGTATATCTTGAAGGTGTGGTTGTTGATGATGGGGGTGGTGTAATTACAGAAGTTGGTTTCTACTATGGAGAAACTGAGTCACCGGAAATTGACGGGACAAAAGTTACTGGCATGCTAATTGAAGGCGGGTATTTTTATGTAATACTGGATCATGCAGATTTCTTGCCGTTTACAACTTATTACTTTAAAGCTTTTGCCCGAAACAGCGCAGGTACAGGGTTTGGAGACCTTGATAGTTTTGTGACACTTGAATCTACACCGGTTGTTCTTACTGCTACACCTGCAAATGTTAGCTGGTCTTCTGCCCTGGTGGGAGGTATGATTACAAATGATGGCGGATTCCCGGTTATAGAAAGAGGTGTGCTATATGGCACAACTCCTGATTTGATAGAAGATGGAGAAGCATTCCCTATGGGTGAAGGCGATGGAGAGTTTTCAGGCTTGCTTATAGAATTGGAGGAGTTAACAGATTACTTTGTAATGGCTTATGCAACAAACTTATTGGGTACTGCACACGGAAGCATTGCCCAGTTTACTACTACTGAACCCGAAGATGGAGAAACAGGCACAATGATTGACCAGGAAGGAAACTTATATCAAACTATTATTATTTCAGGAAAGGAATGGATGGCTGAAAATCTTAGAACTACTGTTTACAGGGATGGCACTCCAATTGATTTCCCAGGTGATAATAACCTGGACTGGAATCAGAATACTGATGGTGCTTATGCTTGGTATAACAATGATGTTAATTGGAAAGAAATATATGGTGGGCTTTATTCTGCTAATACTTTTATCAATAATGAGCTTTGCCCTACAGGCTGGAAAGTTCCTTCTGAAGGGGATATATTGGATTTAATTGATCATGCCGGCGGGCTTGCTGTAGCCGGCGGGCCTCTAAAGTCAACCAGTACACATCCTGATGATCATCCAAGATGGAACGAACCTAATGAAGGTGCTACTAATACTACCGGATTTTCTGCAATGCCTGGCGGTAGAAGACTGCCTGATGCCAGCTATGAAGATCTTGGGCAGGGTGGTATGTTTTGGTCATCTACTGTTGCAGCTTCCGACCAGTCGTATTATTTTAGCTTAAGCCATAATAACACTATTGTTGGATGGGGATCAACACTAAACACTGCAGGATTCTCTGTAAGATGTATCAGGGATGATAATGGCGAACCAGGCATTACTTATACCCTTACCCTTGAGGTTAATCCTGCCGGCGCAGGACAAGTTAGTGGTGGTGGCCAATATGAAGAAGGTGAAAACATAAACTTATCAGCAACTGCCTTTGAAGGATATGTCTTTGAAAATTGGTCAGTTCAGGATGATGTTATTAGCGCTCAACCAACTTTTACTTTTACTATGCCTGATGAGGATATTACTCTTACAGCTAATTTTTCTGTTGATAATGGAGAAACAGGCACCGTAATTGACATTGACGGGAATGTTTATCAAACAGTTGTTATTGGAGAACTTGAATGGATGACAGAGAATCTTCGGACTACAACTTATAAAGATGGCACTGATATCCCTAACGTCACTGAGGATGCGGATTGGAATGCATTAAGCACAGGTGCTTATGCATGGTATAATAATGACGAATCAGGGTTTGAACAGTATGGTTTATTATATAATTGGTTTGCAGTTTTTGATAACAATGGATTATGTCCGGCCGGCTGGAGCGTTCCAACTGATAATGAATGGAAAATTTTGGAAGGAAGTGTTGACTCCGACTTTAGTATTGGTGACCCGGAGTGGGATCTGCTTGGCTTTAGAGGTTCCGACGTTGGCGAAAAATTAAAAGCAGAAACCGGATGGTTTGATAACGGAAACGGGACAGATGATTTCGGCTTTGCAGCTTTACCCGGAGGGATGAGATACAGAAATGGTACCTTTGACTATGATACACATGATGGCTTTTATTGGTCGTTATCAGAGCAATCACCAGATACTGCGTGGAGACGCTCATTCGCTTATGATGAGGATACAGTTGACCGGTTTTATTATGACAAAGGGAATGGTATGTCTGTAAGATGTGTGAGGCCTGCTACACCTGAATAAAATCTATTTATATGTAGCCTGACTAATATTATTTTTTTAAATAGAAAAAAGTGAATAGTTACCCTTTATATTTGGGTTATGCGTTAACTGTAAAGGCCAACCTTAGTTATGTTTTTTGAGGATAAGGCTTTACAGAAAAAATTCATGATACTGTGTTAATTCAATATCCATGACAATTAAGCCTTCTGAAAAACATAATATTGCTGCTTTTGGTGCTGGTTGCTTCTGGGGAGTAGAGTTCTATTTTCAGAAAATGAAAGGTGTAATTAATGTCGAGTCTGGCTATACCGGTGGTAACATTGATAATCCGACTTATGAAGAAGTTTGCTCTGGAACTACTGAACACGCTGAAGCCGTAAAAATTACTTACGACCCTGCTGTTGTAAGCTATGAAAACCTTGTGAAATATTTCTTTGAAATCCATGACTTTGAGCAATTAAACAGGCAAGGACCGGATGTTGGCACACAATATCGCTCTGTAATTTTTTATGCAAATACAGACCAGGAAATAATAGCCAAAAAAATTATTTCCGAACTAAACAATAAAGGCTATAAGGTAGCAACTTCGCTTGAAAAATATGAAGTGTTCTGGAAAGCTGAAAAATACCATCAGAATTATTACAAAAAAACCGGCAGCATGCCCTATTGCCATTCATATAAAAGAATATTCTAAGGTGTTCTTAAGAAATTATTGTTTCTAAAAACACTTTTTTATTCCATCCCAAAACAGTTCGGCAGCTCTGTCCCAACTGTATTTTTGTCTTTGAATACGGCCTTTATTGATTAGTTCGTTGCGCAGTACTTCGTTATTTGAAAGTTTTGTCATTGCAGATGATATGGAATCCACAGAATACGGATCTGTTAATAATGCAGCATCACCTGCTATCTCAGGCATAGAAGTGATATTGGAGGTTATTACCGGCACATCACAGCTCATGGCTTCTACTATTGGAATCCCAAATCCCTCAAAAGTACTTGGAAATACTAGTGCCATTGCACCGGCAGTAATTTTTGCAAGCCCTTCACGGCTTTGTCTGCCAATAAAAACCACCCTGTCTTTATATGCCATCTGGTTATATATTTCTTTGTAAAAACCATCAGAAAACATTGGCTCGCCTGCTATAATAAGGTTAATATCCTTGCTGTTATCAGCACAAAACTTGTCAAAAGCCTCTAATAATCTTCCGATGTTTTTCCTGGGATTTAATGAACCTACAAATAAAAAGTACTCCTTTCCACCTGAAATCTTATCTCTTATTTTTAGAATCTCTGGTTTTTTTAAAGGCGTAAATTCTGAACTCGACCCGTTACACAAAACATCAATTTTTTCAGAACCTGTTTTATAAACCTTAATTATGTCATCCTTTGAAAACTCTGAAACAGTGCCAATGCGGGTTGCATCAGATATAAATCGTGGAACAAAGCGATTGTAATATTTTCTCTCAAAGTATGGTACGTTTTTGGGAAAATGAAAGAAATTTAAATCGTGAATTACTACATAAGAATTTATTGGCTTAGGAACATTATATCCGTCCGGCGACACAAATAAATCTATTTTATGCTTTTTTATTATACCGGGAAGAACATGGTCAAACCACAAGTACCATAAGAAAGGATGACGGCATGGTACTTTGGTTGAAACGGCTGTTACATTTTCCGAAAAGATAAATTCCTCTTCCCACGGACGGTCAAAAATGAAAAGAAAATTATGCTCAGGATGGCTCTGTGTTATTCTCTTTAAGGTTTCATAAGTAAACCAGCCAATTCCTTCCAGCTTGTTTTTTAGCAACAGACGAGTGTTTACCGCAATGTTCATGATTATTCAGTATTATTGCATAGAGAAAAAGCAAAAATGCAACTTTTTTTTGACATTATGTAATATTTTTGGTTGATTGGTTAATTGGTTTATTGGTTGATTGGGAAATTGGGAAAATGGAGGATTTGGGATTTCAGATTGCGGATTTTTAAATACTTAACTATTCTTAATTTCTTAATGGTTTGATTTTTAAACCACTGAGTTGCACATCTTGTCCCGCCTTTTGCGGGAGAGTTCTGTACAGTGTTTCACAGAGAGACTTTCAGCTTTACACTAATGCACTAATCTAATTTACTTCTTACTTCAGCTTTGAGCTTTGAGCTTTCAGCATTCTCAACCTTAACTTCAAACGATTAAACGACTCAACGACTCAACGATTAAACCAAAGCTTTTAAACTCCTCAACCTCAACCTTAACCTCAGCCTTAGCCTTACTTTCAGCTTTCAGCTTTCAACTTTGAGCTTTCAGCTTTGAGCTTTCTCAACCTTAACCTTGCTTTGAAGTTTTTATATTTCTCAATAGATATGTATTTTTGAATAAGTTTTTATTAATAAAGAAATTTTATTGTTATGATAAAACAAATTGAAATTAAACTACCATCTTTTAACAGGGGCTGGCACCTTATAACCGGCCATGTTACAAATGAATTAGGCAAGCTTCCCGAAAAAGGCTTATTGCAATTATTTATACATCACACGTCGGCAGGATTGTCAATTAACGAAAATGCCGATCCATCTGTCAGGACTGATATGGAGAGCATTATGAACCATATTGTGCCGGAAGGACTATCTTTTCTGACACATACTATGGAAGGCCCCGATGATATGCCGGCTCATGTAAAATCATCACTTGTAGGAGCTTCACTTACAATTCCAATATCAAATCATCGCCTGAAACTGGGAACCTGGCAGGGTATTTATCTGTGTGAGTTTAGAAATCATGGCGGCAGCAGGAGGGTTACGGCTACTGTGATAGGTTAAGGGCATTGGTTGATTTGGGATTTTGGATGTCGGATTTGAGATTTTGAATTTTTTAATGTGCCTTCGCTTGCTTTCAGCTTTCACCTTTGAGCTTTCAGCTTTCTCAACTTCAATACTAATCTCAGCCTCAACAAACATCTTTCCTCTAAATTTGTTTACTTTATGAATTACTAAAAATTGTAAGAGTTGAAAAAAATAATTTGCCATGACTGATAAAAGCATCAAAACAATAAAATTGGAAGTTTCCGGTATGACTTGCAGTAACTGTGCGCTCGGGGTAAAGCGTTCTCTTGAGAAAGCCGGTTATTCTGATGTGGACGTTGAACTTACTACCAGCGAAGCTACATTAGCGGTTGATGATGATAATGATGTTGACAAAGCAATTAAAGTTATTGAATCTGCAGGCTATAAAGCTTCACTGCCTGAAGTGAACCAAAAAGGAAAAAATGGCAAAAAGAAGCTTTCAACTATTGAGAAAAAGTTTTGGTTTACAGCTGTTTTTACAACACCCCTGATTCTTGCAATGTTTCTGCCATGGGATTTTATGCATAATGATATTTTTCAGCTTGCTCTTACTATCCCCGTATTTACTGTGGGCTTTTTCCACTTTGGGAAAAGTGCTTTCTACTCACTACGGTCCGGTGTCACCAATATGGATGTGTTGATATTTATGGGAAGCACAGCTGCCTTTATTTATAGCCTTATCGGTACCATTTATGGTTTAGGACATGACTACCTGTTTTATGAAACATCTGCCAGCATTATTTCAATTGTGCTGCTTGGTAATATGCTCGAACACCGTTCTGTAAACAAGACAACCTCCGCTATTGATGAGCTTATTAAACTGCAGAAGAATACAGCAAAAGTTATTATACAGGAGATGCACGAAGGTGCTGAAAGCATTGAAGAAATTGATGCTGATAGGGTTAGGGTAGGGGAAAACGTTTTGGTTAATACCGGCGATAAAATTCCTGTTGATGGTGTGATATACTGGGGAACAGGCAGTATTGATGAAAGCATGGTTACAGGTGAAAGCCTTCCGGTAGATAAAACCAAAGATATGAAAGTGGTTGCCGGTACTATCTTACTTAGTGGTAATATAAAAGTCAAAACTACAGCCACAGGAGATGAAACGGTTCTGTCACAGATAATAGAAATGGTAAAAAAAGCCCAAAAAGATAAGCCAAAGTTGCAAAACCTTGCCGACAAAATAAGTTCAATATTCGTTCCTATAGTAGTTGCTATTGCTGCTCTGACTTTAATAGGATGGTTTTGGGTAGCCGGGCTGGAGTTTCGTGATGCTCTTATGAGAAGCATTGCCGTTTTGGTAATTGCTTGCCCTTGCGCTTTGGGCTTAGCTATTCCTACTGCTGTTGTTGTAGGATTGGGGCGTACAGCAAAAAATGGCATACTACTAAAAGGCGGAAGTATTTTCGACAAGTTGCCCAAGGTCGATACCGTTGTTTTTGATAAAACCGGAACACTGACAACCGGTAAGTTTTTCATAAAAAGCATTAATACTTTTGATTATGATGAAGAAGAAGTGAAAAGCATATTATTCAGTTTAGAAAGTTTCTCTTCTCACCCCATAGCTAAAGCTATTGTTAAAGAGCTTTCGAAAACCAGGAAGATAAAGCTTGAAAATACTGAAGAAACAAAAGGCGTCGGAATTAAAGCTACTGACAAAGAAAACAACACTTATGTTGCAGGTTCTCACATTATTGCATCACACCTTACTGATGATGAATCGCATAATATTTACCTGATAAAAAATGACAAACTCATTGCCACAATTGATATTCAGGATGAAATCAAGCCGGAAGCAAAGAGAAGTATTCAAGAATTGAAATCGCGCGGTATAAAAACAATCATGCTTAGCGGAGACCGTGATTTTCGCTGCAAAGAAGTTGCAGATTACCTGGGAATTGATGAGGTTTATTCTGAGATGATGCCTGATAAAAAGCTTGAAAAAATTGAAGAATTATCACAAAATAGAAAGCTAGCGATGGTTGGAGACGGCATAAATGATGCTCCTGCCCTTGCTAAAGCATACATAGGCATTAGCATGAGTGATGCTACCCAGGTAGCCGTGGAATCGGCAGAAGTTGTATTGCTAAAGGGCGATTTATCACTTTTATCTAAAGCCTTTCATTCGTCACGGCTTACATTAAAAACCATTAAAGAAAACCTTTTCTGGGCATTTTTCTACAATGTTTCTGCAATACCATTTGCAATTGTCGGCCTTCTAACGCCTATGGTGGCAGCAGCTGCAATGGCAATTTCGGATATAATTGTGGTTGGCAACTCTATCAGGCTTAAAAGAAGGGGAAAACACAAGGAAAGGAAATTATAAAATGGTATAAAAAAACTGCATTATCTAATACAATAATGCAGCCTCTTTTAAAATATCAAAAATATTTTGATATTAACTATTCATTGACATAACAAACTCTTCATTTGTTTTTGTATGCTTGATTTTTTCTAGTAGGAATTCCATTGCTTCCAAAGCAGTCATGTCTGCAAAAAACTTACGAAGCACCCATATTCTATTCATCATGTCTTTATCGAGCAACAGGTCTTCTCGTCTTGTACCTGATGCAGTAATATCAATAGATGGGAAAATACGTTTGTTAGATAGTTTCCTGTCGAGCTGCAACTCCATGTTACCTGTTCCTTTGAATTCCTCGAAGATAACTTCATCCATTTTCGAACCGGTATCAATAAGGGCTGTGGCTATTATTGATAAAGAACCGCCATTTTCAATATTTCTGGCTGCACCAAAAAACCTTTTCGGTTTATGAAGCGCATTGGCGTCAACTCCACCTGAAAGAACCTTACCGGAAGCCGGAGCTACTGTGTTAAAGGCCCTGGCCAGGCGGGTAATACTGTCAAGCAAAATTACTACATCATGCCCGCACTCTACCATCCTTTTTGCCTTTTCGAGCACTATGTTAGAGATTTTTACGTGCCTGTCAGCCGGTTCATCAAATGTAGATGAAACAACTTCAGCTTTCACGTTTCTTGCCATTTCCGTAACTTCTTCAGGGCGCTCATCAATTAATAATACTATCAAGTATGCTTCAGGATTATTTTTAGCAATTGCATTTGCAATTTCCTGCAATAATATTGTTTTACCGGTTTTAGGCTGAGCTACAATTAAACCTCTTTGCCCCTTACCAATTGGAGCAAACATATCAATTAACCTTACTGATAAACTTGAATTGGCATCATCAGTAATTTTAAATTTTTCATCAGGAAATAAGGGTGTAAGGAAATCAAATGGCACCCTGTCTCTAACTTCTGCGGGATTACGCCCGTTAATCATTTCAACTTTGATTAATGGGAAATACTTTTCGTTCTCTTTAGGAGGCCTGATTCCACCGTTAACTGTATCTCCTGTTTTTAAACCAAATAGCTTTATCTGGCTTTGCGAAACATATATGTCGTCAGGTGAGTTCAGGTAGTTGTAATCCGATGAACGTAAAAACCCATATCCGTCGGGCATAATTTCCAGCACACCTTCAGCTGAAATAATTCCATCAAACTCATATTGTGATTCATTATGTCTGCGTTCATTGCCTTTATGCTTATGAATACTCCTGTCTTTTTCATGTGATCTTATATGTGGCTCATGTTTTGACGTAGCGGTACTGTCTTTTGAAGGTGATTTCTTTTGCGTTTCAACATTTTCGTCTTCTCGCTTTTTTACCTCGCCTTCTTTAGTGCTTTTAGTTTCTTTTTGTTTCCCACTTTCAGATTTATCCTTGCCGGAAACATTCTTTTTGTCATGCTGCTTTACATCTTTTGATGATGTAGGTTTGCCTCCCTTTGCCTGTACATTTTGCCAGTTGCTGTCGGTAGATTTTGATGACTCTTTTGATTGTTGTGATTTGCTGCCTTTGCCTGAATCTTTTTTATCATCTTTCTCTTCAAAACCCTTCTTTTTATCTGAAGAACTTTGTTTAACAGTTTTTTTTGAAGAACCCCTGGCTGATTTTTTGCTTTTGTCTTGTTGTTCAAGCTTTTTTGTAACTTCTGTAGGGTTTAATGCCTGTGTGTCAAGTATTTTGTATACTAATTCTTGCTTTTTATAGGAATCAACTTTTTTTATGTTTAGCGATTTTGCTATTTCTTTAAGCTCTGCTAACAACTTGTTGTTAAGTTCAATTATATCGTACATTGATTTTTTATTAATAGATTATTACTTTTCAATATTCCCGAATCTTCAACTATAATAGTATAAGTAGGTTGTAAATATTTGAGTTTAATACTTTTGATTTTTTAAGCTATATTTTTAAATAAAATGAGATAACGATGAAATTGTCAGAATATATATTGCGTAAAAAAGAAAGTCGTTGTAGAAATTCGACCGCAAATATAAATATTTAAACTATAAACAAAAAAGAATATTATTATTTTTTCATTAAATTGTTATTATTCTTTTCTCATTAGCCCAAGCGGATCAACAAAAGAGCCCACTGCATAAGATTCATCTTCGTCAAACTCAGCATAAGGTATTATATTCAGAATAGGAATATCAGTTTTACTTATTATTTGTTCGGCAAAGTTTTGCCCAAGTATTTCTGATAACTTCCCTGACTTCTTAGCTACAACAATTATAAGGTCTGAATTAATTTTTTTGGCATACTCTACAAAACTATCATCAGTATTTGATTTGCCAATATTAATAATTTTTGATTCAACATTTATTCCTGCATTTTCAATATGTGAAGAAACATTTTTCATTAGCGCTTCTTTCTCAATTTTAAAAACAGTTCCTTTTGAATGTAAGAAGCTGACAATATGAACAGAAGAGTTGAAATACCTGGCAAAATCTATAGCGACAAATACCTTTTTAGTACTTTCGTGCTCTATGCTTAATGGCAGTACAACATTCTTTATTCCGTGTTTTGGATAGTCTTTCTTAACAACCATTACAGGAACTTTTGAACCTTTAATAACTTTAAATGCATTGCTGCCTAATATATGTTGTAAGCCTTTTTTCCCATGCACTCCCATAACTATTAAATCAGCAGATATCTCATTTGCAGTGTTTGAGATAACGTTAAAAATGCTGCCTTCTTCAATAATGTATGATATGTTTGTTCCGGAACTTTTACTTTTTTTCTCTGCTATTTCTTTTAATTTGCTTTCTGCTTTTTTTCTTGCGCTTTCTTTTGTGCCTTGTGCCACTATATGAAGTAAGCAAATATTTTTTTCTGACCTGTTTGCTATCTCAACTGCGTAGTTTAGTGCATTAATTGTTGTTTCGGTAAAATCAATTGGTACCATTAGAGAATTTGATTTTATGAGCACTTCAGCTTTATATTCCACGCCTTTTTTAACCAGGTAACTTGATATGGTTTCATGAAGGCTTTCTTTTTCTTTCTTAGCTGAAATATCATCAATATGTAATACTCCAATAACATGTATTAAGCATTTAAATGCTTGCGCAAACTTTAAAGATTTGTTTATTTTTTCAAGGCTTTCGTGGGGTAATGTTACAGGCACCACAATATGATTATCACTGATATCTGTGTGGTTTTTCTTTACTACCATTACAGGAACCGTAGAGTTTCTTATAATTGTATAGGCAAAACCACCTGCAACATGCTCCACACCTTGTCGGCCATGAAAACCAATAACCATGAGCCCGGCAGAAATTTCATTTACAGTATCAGGTATTACATCAAATATGCTTCCGGGTTTTATTATGAAACTTACTTCTACTCCAAATCTTCTTTTTGTGTCTTCTGTAATATGCTCCAACTGGGTTTTAACCTTTTCAACATGTGATTGTTTTGCATCTTTGCTTACTACATGTAAAATGCAAATTTTTCGCTCGAAAGCTTTTGCCAGTTCAACAGCATGTTCTAATGCTTTTGCGGCTACAGGAGTAAAATCAGTTGGAACCAATATTGTTTTTGGCTTTATTACAATATCTGATTTAACTGTAATGCCTGCATTTTCTATTGTTTTAGCAATGTTTGTTATTCTTGACTCTTTCTTTTCTTTAGAAACAATAGTTTTGTAAAGACTGTCTTTTGAGAATAAAACACCTGTAACATGTACCTGGCAGCTAAGCTCTTTGGCAAACATTATTGCAAGGTCAACAGCTTTGACATTATCATAAGAAAAATCAACAGGCAAAACTAAGGTATTGTCTTTTACTTCTTCATAGCATTTTTTGACTACTAATACCGGTACACTTGAACTACAGATTACATTATATGCAAAACTACCCAGAATATTACTCTCCTTTTCACTGCCATGAATCCCAATAACAATTAAACTTGCAGATAAGTCTTTTACTGCATTTGCAATAGAATTGTAAATGCTGCCTTCCTTTATAAAATATGATATTTTTATATTGGCTTTTTTACTGTGCTTTTTTGTTAAGTCTATGAGCTGGTCATTTACACGCTCCTTATCAGCTTTAGTTACATGCTTGCTTACAACATGAAGGAGGCAAATGTCATAATCAAATATTTTTGCAATTTTTATTGCATTATCTAAAGCACATTCTGCTACAGTCGTAAAATCTGTGGGAACAATTATTGTATTTCGTAAATTGCTTTTCATAGTACAGTTTTTTATGTCGGCATTATAAAATTAATGTTTTTTTATAAAAAAACATCTAAAGAACAAACTATTATTTTTAAAATAAATAATCAATTACTTAAAACAATAAAAATAAGTTGATAAAGCTAATAAAAACTTTCATATTTTTGCTAATGTTAAAACATAAAATTGTTAATAAAATAACAAAGACATGATTCAAAGAGTTCAAACAATGTACCTTGTTTTGGTAAAAATTTTTGCATTACTTTTTATTTTTTTGCCTTTAGGTAAGGTATCCCATGATACAGGAATTTTCAGTTTTAGCATTGCATTAATAAGGGTCCCGGAAGTATTTGGAGAAGTGATGGTTAATTCATGGCTAAGGTATGGAGTTATTGCATTAGCTATTATTGCTATGATACTTTCACTTATAGCCACTTTAAGCTATAAAAACCGCAAAAAACAAATTAAAATTTGCCATATTAATACACTTGCGCATATACTAATGATAACTCTGACTTTCTTTTATGTTGATAATGTTATAAAAGAAGCTTTTGAGAATGATTTTAGCTATGGTGTAGCTATAGTATTCCCTTTATTATCGCTCCTTTTATTATTATTAGCAATTCGGGCGATAAAAAAAGATGAGAACCTGGTTAAAGCAGCAGACAGGTTAAGGTAAATTAATCAATAATTCTTTTAGAAACATAATTAGAGCCAAATAAGCTCAATGCTCCCATATACTTTAACTTAAACTTGATCGTATCACCAACTTTGTACTTTTTGGGGTTCTTCTCCAGGTTTATAACAAGCATATCTGAGCTTGCACCAACCACAGAAAGCTTTTTGTCATCAGGTATCAGGTAATCCGGGGATATATCTAAAAGCCCCACATCAACTAATGCTCTCATGGAAGTTTTTCCGTAGTTTTCCGGATCAATATCGTATGACTCTCCGGAAGGATTAGTTTGAAGCTCACCTTCAGGCACAAGAGGCTTTTCTATCAGTTCAATAATTTCGGCATAAAAAGTAATAACATCATCACGCATACCCTTTATAGGCTTTTCAGTTACAAGGTTGTTGCCAAAATATAATGTTTCTCCAACCCTGAAATGATTTACCACAGCAGGAATTTGCTTCTTGAAAATCATTGGAATAGTAACTGATGTGCCACCAGAAACTAAGTTAATCTTCTTTTTAAATTTAAGCTCAAGGAGTTGTTTGTAAAGCCCCAACTGGATTAGCTTATCGTTGCTTGGCATTACCCCGTAAAGGCAGTTTAAATTTGTACCTATACCTATAATTTTAATATTTGGAAGCCTGAATGCAGTTTGGTAAAAATTAAGAAGCTCGTCTCTCATAACACCTTCCCTTAGCTCGCCCATTTCAATCATTATAATAACTTTATGCTCCTTCTTCTGCTTCCTTGCTTCTTTTGAAATAAGCTTCAGGGTTTCTATTTCAGTATTCATGCTAACATCAGCATACTTAACTATGTTAGGAATACTTTTTCGCGGAGGAGGCTTGATGTAAACTGTAGCAACATTTGGATCTATAAGCTTTATGGCTCGCAAATTAGAAATTCTTGAGTCCAGAAGCTCTTTAGCACCTAAGCTTATTACTTCTTTAAGAAATAATAAATTACCGCATAAAAGCTTAGTTACTATCCCCCATTCCATATAATGCTTTGAAAAAAGCCTGTCAAGAAAATTATAATTGTGTAAAAGTTTTTTTCTGCTGATTACTATTTCTGCCATGGTTATTTTTTATTTTCATACCTCATTTCGAGATACTTACTGGTGAATCCTAGTTTCTCGTACAAGAATCTTGCAGGATTGTTATGCTCTACATGAAGCTTTATGTTGCCATCAGTCTTTTCAAATATCTTAAGCATTAGTTCTTTACCCAACCCTTTTCCTCTGTAGTCACGATGTACTGCAATATAAACAAGAATATTTTCCGGGATATATCCACCCATGCCTGTTTTGTTTATAACAACAGCTCCTGTTATTTTTCCTTCTTCTCTTGATACTAAAACTGATCCGCCAAATTTTGATTTATCATCCATAGCAAAAACCAGGCAACGCATAATCGCCTGATAATCATCTCCAAATTCATCTAAGTGATCGTATAAGAAGTCTGCAACCTCTTTTTGCTGTTTCTCATCTAACTTGTCTTTAGGCGTAAAAAATTCTAATTCCATAATGCTTTTTTTTAATGTTATTAAAAACTTGTAATAGTTTCGTTAATGTAAAAAATATGTTTTTCATATTCTATAAAACACAAAGATAATAAAAACAACGCTAACATCAAGGGTTTTGTTTGGTTATATCGGATTTATGATTTGTCAATACTTTGTTAATTCAAGTATAATAATGCATGGCAGGTGTTTTTTTATTACATTTATTCCTAATATAATTTTAACAACATAAAATATTTAATTATTGATATTATATTTTAAATATTAAGTAATATTTTTGTGAAAAAAGTGCAGAAAAACCTTAAATACAAGCGTAGATATAACTCATATACAAACTGGTGCAAGAAGGAATTTGGAAGCAGGTTGCAAAAGGTTTCTGTAAATGCCGGTTTTACTTGTCCAAATCGTGATGGTACAATATCGGAGGGAGGCTGCATATTCTGTAACAATGAAGCGTTTAGCCCTGTTTTAGGATACTCGGCGCCGGAAGAGCCGATAAGCTTACAAATAGATAAAGGCCTGAAGTTTATAAAAAAACGTTACAGAAAACCAGCAAGGTATGTTGCATACTTCCAGTCATATAGCAATACGTATGCGGATTTAAGCATGTTGAAAAAAAAGTATGAAGAAGCCTTGAAGCACCCGGAAATAACAGGGATAGTTATTGGCACAAGGCCTGATTGTATAGATAAGGATAAATTATTATACTTAAAAAACTTGTCGGATAAGTATTTTGTTCAATTAGAGTTTGGTGTAGAATCTTGCTTTGATCAAACATTAAAAACAATTAACAGGGGGCATGATTTTGAATGTTCGCGCAAAGCTATTGAACTGTCTGCCGATGTGGGCATATATACATGTGCACACTTAATCCTGGGATTGCCCGGTGAAAGCAAAGAACAGATTTTGAGCCAGGCTGATATTATTTCAGAATTACCTTTACATAGTATTAAACTGCGTCAACTTCAGATAGTTAAAAATACAAACCTGGCAGAAGACTATATAAAAAATCCCCAAAAATTCAGGCTTTTTGAATTGTCAGAGTATATTGAGCTTGTTAGCCGGTTTATTGAAAGAACGCACCCGGATATTTACATTGAAAGAATATCAGGGGAAGTTCCCCCCAAATATAATGTTGTAAAAAGCTGGGGAGAAGTCAGAAGTGATACGGTGATTGAGCTTGTTGACAAAAAGCTGGCAGAACTTGACTCATGGCAGGGGAAATTTTATAATACTTAAGTAATATCAATTAATTTGACAACGCTAAAGGACAAATAGTCAGTACGTTAGTCAGGCGTGTTGCATTTTATACATTTTTGAAATTTATAAACAAATAGTTTTTCTTATTTTTGACACTTAAAAAACAGATATATAAAACTTGAAATAATTTCTATATGAAGAATAACAGTAACTTCGTTGCCAGGGCTCTTGGAGCTATTGAAAAGGTTGGAAACAAGCTTCCACACCCGGGAGCGTTATTCGCTTATTTTGCTTTTGCTATAATAGTACTTAGCTGGATTGCTTCATTGTTTAATGTATCATCTGTTCACCCCGGAACAGGTGAAACAATAGAGGTTTTTAACCTTATGAGTAAAGAAGGCCTCCACAAAATTATGGAGAATATGGTAGTTAACTTTACATCATTTGCTCCTTTGGGCACTGTGTTAACTGCTTTGTTGGGTATTGGAATTGCTGAAGCCAGCGGGTTAATGTCCACAGGATTAAGATTATTGGTTATTTCAGCTCCCAAAAAGTTATTAACATTTGCAATTGTATTTGCAGGGATATTATCTAATACTGCAAGCGAAGTTGGTTATGTTGTGTTGGTTCCACTTGGCGGAATGATTTTTCTCGCAGTTGGCAGAAATCCTATAGCCGGTATAGCTGCAGCTTTTGCAGGTGTTTCGGGTGGATATTCTGCAAACTTGCTTTTAGGTACTATTGACCCTTTGTTAGCGGGTTTGTCAGAGGAGGCCGCCAGGATTATTGACAATGAATATACTGTTAACCCGGCTGCAAACTATTATTTTATGTTTGTTTCTACCTTTTTTATTGCAACTATTGGGACATGGGTTACTGAAAAAGTTATTGTTCCAAGGTTAGGTGAGTATAAAGGTGATGCAAAGCCTGAAGAAATAAAAAAACTGGATGAAAACGAGAAGCGGGGTATTAAAGCTACTGCTGTTGCTTTACTTGCTATTTTTATATTGCTTTTCCTTAGTGCAGCAC
This sequence comes from Bacteroidales bacterium, assembly GCA_003557965.1. Classification (GTDB taxonomy): domain Bacteria; phylum Bacteroidota; class Bacteroidia; order Bacteroidales; family UBA7960; genus PWND01. Next base: position 16,123 of record PWND01000358.1, read on the forward strand.
CTATAGAAGCAGGTTTCTGGAAAAATATACCCATTTCCGGATTCCTTAGAGACCCTGAAACAGGCGGGTTGCTTCGATCGCCATTTATGCGAGGCATTGTTGCGATAATTTTTCTTGCTGCTGGCACCCTTGGCATTGTATATGGTATTGCTGCAAAAACACTAAAAAGCGCTGATGATGTTATTAAAGGAATGGGTAAATCAATGTCAACCCTGGGAACGTATATTGTGCTGGTATTTTTTGCTGCCCAGTTTGTAGCA
>PWND01000005.1 GCA_003557965.1 Bacteroidales bacterium
ATCTCAAGAAATTCAATATCCGGAACAACTGCTCCTGCTTCACCCTGAACAGGTTCAACAATAACGCAGGCCGTTTCATTTGATATTTCCTCCAGGTCATTTATATTATTATATTCCAAAATCTTAACATCCGGCAGTAAAGGGCGAAATGCATTTTTTCTGTCTTCATCGCCACATACACTCAAAGCTCCATGTGTACTGCCATGATAAGCATTTTTAAAACTTATCAATTCTTTTCTGCCGGTATATCTTTTTGCCAATTTTAATGCACCTTCAACGGCTTCACTTCCTGAATTAACCAGAAAAACAGAGTTGAGTGATTCCGGCAGGAAAGAAGTCAGCAATTTTGCAAGTTTTACCTGGGGTGCCTGGATATACTCTCCATAAACCATAACATGCATATACTTTTCAATCTGTTCTTTTACAGCTTTAACTATATGTGGATGATTATGGCCTGTACTGCTCACTGCAATACCGCTTATCAAATCTATATATTTCTCATTTTGTGGCCCATACAAATAAACTCCTTCTGCTCTTTCAACCTCAATTGACATTGGAGAATCACTTGTTTGTGCCAAACAACTGAAAAACAATTCGCGATTATTCATATTAGCTTACTTTTAAAAGAATTAAAAAATACTGCATTATTTAATAACCATATTTATCTTTCCATAAACTTTTGAGCTTTTCTCGTATTTCAATTTCCTTAGGGTTTTTTCCCGGGCTATAAAACTGCTTTCCGCTTATTTCTCCCGGCAAAAACTCCTGAAAGACGAAATTTCTATCAAAGTCATGAGAATACTTATAATCTTTTCCATAACCCATTTCTTTCATGAGTTTTGTTGGTGCATTCCTGATACTTAAAGGGATAGAAATATCACCGGAGTTTTTAACTTCAGCAATGGCTTTATCTATAGCCATGTAAGCAGAGTTGCTTTTTGGTGATACTGCCAAATATATTGCTGTTTGCGAAAGAATTATCCTGCTTTCCGGCATACCAATCATATTAACTGCCTGAAAACATGATGTGGCAAGCAACAAAGCATTCGGATTTGCATTGCCAATATCTTCAGATGCCAGAATTATTAATCTTCTGGCTATAAACTTAGGGTCTTCGCCCCCTTCAAGCATCCTGGCCAGATAATACACTGCAGCATTAGGATCACTGCCTCTTACGGATTTAATAAAAGCCGAAATAATATCATAGTGCATTTCTCCTGCCTTATCGTAAATGGCCAAATTTTGCTGGATAGCATCAAGAACATTGCTGTTGTTGATAATAACATCATTAGAGTTTGTGCTTTTGACAACAAGTTCTAAAACATTTAACAGCTTCCTTGCATCGCCACCTGAGTATCTGTATAAAGCTTCATTTTCGATTATTTTTACATTCTTTTGCCATTTAGCTTTAATATAATCAACAGCTTTTTTTAGCAACTTCTCAATATCTTCAGCTTCCAGCTCTTTAAGAATATACACCTGGCATCTTGATAAAAGCGGGCTAATAACTTCAAATGATGGATTTTCTGTTGTTGCACCAATTAAAGTAATTATCCCTTTTTCAACAGCACCAAGCAAAGAATCCTGCTGAGATTTGCTAAAGCGATGAATTTCATCAATGAATAATATTGCATTGCCGCCTGAGTTTGAAGATTTTTTGATTACTTCTCTTACATCTTTAACACCTGAGCTTACAGCACTTAAAGTAAAAAAAGGCCTATTTAGCATTTTTGATATTAAAAATGCCAAAGTGGTTTTCCCTACACCGGGAGGGCCCCATAATATTATTGAAGGAATATTTCCAAGTTCTAAAATATTTCTCAATACCGCCCCCTTCCCTACCAGGTGCTTTTGCCCAAGGTACTCATCAAGGCTTGCAGGGCGAAGTATTTCAGCTAATGGTGAAGTGCTATCCATAATAGTGAACAAGTATTATACAGGTAAAATAAAACAGTGTAAAGCAGGCTGTACTAATTTTTTAATTTAATTATCAAGAACAATAGCCTGTTTCAATTAAATCATAAACCGGTATTTATTATTGGTTTTTGTTTTTCTCAGTATTGTCAATACTATCCAAAGCTTTTAATCTCTTTAATAATGGTGGATGAGAATAGTTTACAAAAACAACTGCCGGATGCGGCCTTAAATTGCTAAGATTATTAACACTTAGCTTTTTCAATGCCTCTTGAAGAGGTTTGGCAGAATAGTTTCGTGCTGCAAACCTGTCAGCTTCATATTCGTGTTTACGGCTAATTACATTACCAATTATTCCCAAAACAGTAGATAACGGAGAATACAAAAGGCCAAATGTCAGGACTCCCAAATGAAAAGAAGCCTCAGTTCCACCTAATGCCTTCGACAAAACATCATAATTAATAAACACTCCAAGTAAATACAATACAACAGCAGTGTGAATTAATGAGATGTACATACCTTTTAGCATGTGTCGCTTTTTATAATGGCCTATTTCATGTGCAAGTATAGCAACAAGTTCTTCTGTTGTATAATCTTTTATTAAAGTATCAAATAATACAATTCGCTTTTTGGGGCCAAGGCCACTAAAATATGCATTTGCCTTTGTACTTCGTTTTGAACCATCAATTACAAAAATATTATCCAGCTTAAATCCTGCTTTCTTTGCGAAAGCCTCAATTTCATCTCTTAATTCACCTTCCTCCAGTGGTGTTTGCTTATTAAATATCGGAACTATTAAAGTGCTGTAAAACATGGTCATAAATATAGAAAAAGCTGAAAAGAAAAGCCAGGCATAAAGCCAAAACAGCTCTCCCGTAAATTCGTAAAACCAGACAAATGCTGCAATTAAACCCCCTCCAAGCACCAAAGCAAGCAACCAGCCTTTTACTTTGTCAGCAATATATGTTTTCCATGTTGTTTTATTAAAGCCAAATTTTTCTTCAATTACAAATGTATCATATATATCAAAAGGCGTAGAGAGTAAGTCAGCTAATAGTCCTATTATACCAAAAAACAAAATCGCCATTAACACAGGATTGTCAGTATATTGTCTGACAAAACTATCCAACCAGCCAAAGCCACCATAAACCAAGATGAGCAATATTATCAAAAAGTTGATTGCGCTCAAAAGTAAACCAAACTTCATATTCACCTTCAGGTAGTCTTGTGATTTTCTATACTTTTCTTCACTATAAATCCCTATTAGCTCTTCCGGCAACTTATTACTCAGTTTGGTATAATTAAGGTATCCAAGAGTCCTTTCAAAAACAAAATCCAGTATAACTATTGCGACAATAATGTAAAGAATTGTTACTTCCATGTTGTATTCTAATTATTGATTATTTTCGTTATTAAACAAGTAAGAACATTGAAATTCTTAGTAGTTTCCAGCTCTTTTTCTCATAAACCACTCAGATGACAAAAGTATTAAAATAATAAAGAAGAGCCACTTCCAATTTACCAGTTCTGAATACTCTTTATGCGAATACATAATTCCTGCGATATCATCTCTGTTAATAACATGGTCGGCTAATTCAGCGAGCTCACCGGGATAAAACATTCTGCCATCAGTTTCTGATGCAATACTGTAGAGCAGCCCATGGTCTGCCACTGTATTTATAGCTTCAAGGTTCAATGGTGCAATACTTATCTTTCCTTCAATTTCATACTCCTCATTATTAAACAGTGTATAAGCACGATACTCATAATTTCCCGGTGGTAATATTCCTGCGTTTAAAGTGTAGGCATTGGATGTTCTGGCAAACTCATAGTTAAAGTCAACATTATCTTCATCAGTTAGCCTTAAATTAACAACCGGATCATTAACTAACTCATAACTTGCATTATATAATTCTGCTTCAAATACCACTGGCTCATTTTCATAAATAATATTACTGGTATTAACTCTGAAAAAGCTTTTATCCTCCTGAATTGAAAGGTATTGTACAATTCTTGAAACTATCTCATTAAAAAAGTAATGATTATTGTTTCTCAAATAATTATTAAGCCTCCATCTCCAAATTCCTTCCCCACAAATAAATCCGTATTTTTTTTCATTAACATTAGTGAAAGTAATAAGTGGATCGTTAGTTTCAACATTTCCAATTTTTTGATATAAAAATGATTGATCAGCACCTGTGGTGGTATAATTAGCAAAAGGTGTTTTTAATGGCGGCATAATCGGTGCCATTGTATTTATTTCGTTACTTTTCGAAAAAAGTGTAAACCCGGTATTAACAATGGCCTGTGCATCATTATATTGCCGTCCTCTTTGCCTGATATTTAAGCCCAGGTCAAGGTTATTAAAAGCTCCCAGGCGAGTATTTGCTCCAATTATAAATAGAGCAGATATGTCGCTATCAACCACTGTTCTGATGTGAGGGTGATTTGGAAATCTTC
>PWND01000107.1 GCA_003557965.1 Bacteroidales bacterium
CCTTTATGGCATGGAAAAACGTAATCCAATGCAGTGCCACTACCACACCAATCCCATAAAGTAATACCTGGTCTTTTATAGAAAGCCTGAATGGAATTTTTCGAATAAAAAAGTAAATCAGCAAACCAAGGAAGGCAAAAAAAGTTCTTACCCAAACAAGATGTATTGCACCAAGGCTTATCAGGTTTCCCAAAATAGCTGTAAAGCCGAGTAGTATTACAATAAAATGCAGGTGTAAATGCTGCCTGAAGAGAAATCCGGTACTGTATTCGTTTAATGATACTTTTGCCATTTCAGTATTCTTTGTATTAAAAATACCTTTAAAGTTTTGTGAGATCTTTTAAAGCTTCAAGGGCTATACTAAACCTTTGTTTTGCGTTTCCTGAAATAATTATATAGGGGAAGTTATAACTTTCAAGTTCTTTGATAAACCAACTCATAAAAAACTCCCTTAAACCGGGGTTTTCTCTTAAAGGGTCGTTTTCCCATGGCAGGTCAATATTACACAAAAGGTGCAGTGTATAATCCTGTTTGCTTAAGTGGTCGAGTATCCACTCATGGCAACTTCCATATTTATGCAGGCTCCATATTTTCATATTTACCATCTCAGTATCAACAAATAAAAATTGTTTTGCTGTTTTGATTTTTTGCTGCTCATCCTTTACCTGCCCTTGTGCTATATTCAGGAGGTCTGCCTGGCTGTATGTCCTGTCAAGGCTATTTAAATACATTCTTGCATACTCATCTACATATGGCTCATTAAAGTAGTTTGCCAATTTTTTTGTAAGAGTAGATTTCCCTGTTGACTCAGGCCCCGTTATAGCAATTTTTTTTATATCCACAGCTACCGGTAAAAATTTTATTTATAAAATTTACTGGACATACTCCACGTTCAATATCTTCAAAACAAATACAGATTTGTGCTTTCTTTGAAAAGTTAATTCAATCTCATCAGTAATAATACTCATTAGTTCTTTATAGTCTCCAAATAGCATTGTACTTGTGTTGCTTTCCACAACTTTTATCCGGCTATACTTTTTTACACGTTCAATAAAGTCTATAATCTCCGGAATATACTCCTCCTTTAAAGGATAAAGTGTAATTTCAATAGATGCTTGCATAAAATGTATGTTAAATAAAAATATAGTTTCAGGGAGCAAAAGTAATATTTAATCAATAAACTATTTTAAATATAAAAATTGTTTATTAATTATAAAAAAATCAAACCCTTAAATTCCATTTTATCAAGTATTTATTAAAATATTGTAAATAATAGTTATCACAAATTATCTACAAAGGGAATGTTGAATTAATATTTTATTATATTTGTCATGAATTCATTAATATTATGATTTCATGAACCCACTTTTAAATGAAGAAATAGAAATTAGTATTGCCGGTGTCAGACAGCTAAATGAATTTATAAACAAAGTTTATGGAGTAGATTTAGGTTGTTATGCTTTAACATCATACAAGAGGCGAATTGTGAAATTTATGGAAAGAAATGACATAAGGAGCCTTGATTTATTTATTAAAAGACTTGAGAACAAAGAAGTTTTTAACAAATTTCTAAGCTGCCAAAGTGTTGAAGTAACAGAGTTTTTTAGAGACCCTGCACTATGGAGGTATTTTAGGGATGAGATATTACCTGCTGTTGCAAAAAACCATGATCATATAAAGATTTGGATACCGGGATGTTCAACAGGCGAAGAAGTTGCTTCAGCAGTTATTACATTGCAGGAAGCAAACCTTATAAAAAAAGCAGAAATTATTGCTACAGACATTACTGATGAAATACTTAAAGGGGTTGTTAATCGCAAGTACCCGTTATCAAAATATGAGTATAGTGCAGCAAATTACAAAAGATATAACCCGGAAGGAGATTGCGAATTCTCAAAATATACAATAACAGACAAAAACAGCTTCACTATTCCGGAATCTTTATTTGATAATGTTACGTTTGAAAAATATAATTATTTTGATGACTTTAAGATAAGAGGGGTTAATATAATTATATGTCGCAATATATTTATTTATTTTAGTTCACAGTTTCAGGAAAAAATATTTGAGAAGTTTACCAGCAAACTGGCTTTTAATGGATATTTAATAATAGGGAATAAAGAAAACATTGAATGGTGCAGTGATATTGCAAGATATTCTCTGGTAAATGATAGCGAGAAAGTTTTTAGAAAAACATCACCATAATACTATGTTACTTTAAAACTTTGAAAAAAACTTTAATGAAGTATAAGGTTGTTATAATTGGAGGTTCAGCAGGCAGTTTTCAGGTAGTTACAAAAATTATTTCAAAACTTCCTAAGGATTATAATATCCCGGTAGTTTTAGCCTTACACCGCTTGAAACATGTTAGGCATGGCTTTGTGGAGGCACTGTCAATAAAAGCAAACCTCCCTGTTATAGAACCTCTTGATAAAGAAAATATAAAACCGGGGAAAATATATTTAGCTCCGGCAAATTACCATCTATATGTAGAACTAACAGGTACATTTGCGTTATCTACTGAAGAGCCTGTTAATCACTCAAGGCCGGGAATTGACCTTACATTTGCCACAGCAGGTTATGCATATAAGAATAAAGCTGTTGGTGTTATACTATCAGGAGCTAATAAAGACGGAGCATTGGGGTTGAAAAAAGTTAAAGATTATGGCGGAGTTACAGTAGTTCAAGACCCAAGTGAAGCACAAATGCCTACAATGCCAAACGCTGCTATCGAAAGAACAAAAAAAATTGATCATATATTGAGTGCTGACGAAATAATAAAATTTTTAATTTCACTGCCAAAACCTTAGATTTGCATAATTAAATATCATTTAATAATAAAGAAATGAATAAATATTTTAAAATTGGCGCTTACTTTTTAATGTTGATATTTATTTTATTATTCACACTATTAATAATAAATAGTGCCGGAAATGTTTTTACAGCCTTTGAAGAAGGCGAAAAATATGCTTCTCTAAAACCACAAATCCAGTCTCTGTATACATTCATTATTATTGGGCTGGTTATTCCATTTGTTTTTACATTAGTATTACTTTTTACTGAATTTTTCAACCATACTGTAAAATTAAAAGATATAAACCAGATTACTGCCGCAGCAGAAGCAACAACTGCGGAAGATGAAAAAGAAGAAAAAAAGGAAAAGGATAAAAAAGAAGATGAGCAAAAGCTGAAAAAGCAAGAAGAGGAAAAGTATTTTAAAGAAAAAACTGCAGAAATAAAAGACTGCATAAAAAGTGATGTTAGCAAAAAACTAAAAGACAGTAAAGAAGTTTCTGAAAAGATTTTATCTTGTATTTCAAAGTTTTACGAAATTGTACAAGGTGAGATTTATTTAGTAGAAAAAAAGAATAAAAAAGATTGCCTGGCTCTATCTGCTGCATACGCATATTTTATCCCGGAGGGAAAGGTTTTTGAATTTGGTATTGGAGAAGGACTTATTGGACAAGTTGCTAAAGAAAGAAAAATTTTAAATTTGGATGATGTTCCGGAAGGTTATATTAAAGTAGCATCCGGGCTTGGCAATGCAACACCTTCAAATTTAATTATTGCTCCTATGATAAATAGTAAGGATGAACTAACAGGAGTTTTTGAGATTGCATCTTTTAAAGCTTTTAGTGATTCGGATAAAAAAATATTAGAAGAAGTTGGTAAATTTATTAGTCAATATTACTCTATTAGCGAAAAAGATGAAAAGGATAAAAAAGACGAAGCAAGTTCAAAAAAATAATTAAAAATTGATTTATTAAAAAAAAATATTCTTCTTTTAGCTATTAAGTGTATTTTTGCTATTTAGTGTATTTATTAAAGTATATTTTTTTTGTTTTAAGTTTGTAATGCTTAGTATTTGTTTGAAATTGAACTAAATAATAAAAATAAATGAAGTTGTTAAGCCAAAAGCAATTTGTTTTTGCCTGTTTTATTTTGGGTTTATTATTTCCACTTTTAGGATGGCTGATAGAAGTCAGCCGCTTAGATGTTACTTTTACTGTTAGTGGAATATTGCAAGCCCATAAAGCTAATCCGGCATTAATTGTTCTTGATGCCATTCCTTTCTTTTTTGGCCTTCTAGGATTTTTGGGTTATCAAAAATTTAGCGAAACTAAAGAAGCCTTTGACAGTGCAACAGATAAATTAGAAAAACAAACAGCTAATATTAACAAGATAGCTTCATTTGCTGAAAAAATTGGTAGCGGCCAATATGATATAGAGTTTGAAGTAACCGACAGCGCAGATGTTTTGGGTAGCACACTGCAAAACCTTCGTGATAAGCTTTATGAGAACAATCAAAAAGAATCGCTTCAAAATTGGGAAATGGTTGGTAAAG
>PWND01000171.1 GCA_003557965.1 Bacteroidales bacterium
AACAAAAAAAGCTTTTAAACAATGGCTCGAAAATAAAGAAGATGGTGAAAAGTCAAAAGAAGCTTCTAAGAAAGTAATAGCCCAGCTTGAAAATGAGTCAGGTGAAGTTGCTAAAGAAATTCTAAGCCTGAAACAATACCTTGTTAAGAAATCTGTTTGGGTTATTGGTGGTGACGGATGGGCATACGATATCGGATATGGCGGACTTGATCATGTGATAGCAACAGGAGATGATATTAATATGCTGGTTCTTGATACAGAAGTTTACTCTAACACCGGTGGGCAAGCCTCAAAGGCTACTCCTATTGGAGCAATAGCTAAGTTTGCAGCGTCAGGTAAGAGAATAAGGAAAAAAGACCTTGGCTTAATGGCAATTACATACGGATATGTATATGTTGCCCAGGTTGCAATGGGAGCTAATCAAAACCAGTTTGTTAAAGCAGTAAGGGAAGCAGAAGCTTACCCAGGGCCATCTGTAATTATTGCCTACTCTCCTTGTATCGCTCATGGACTGAAAGGTGGAATGGGCAAAGCTCAGCAACAAATTAAAGATGCTGTTGAAGCAGGCTACTGGCAACTGTACAGGTACAATCCTTTACTTGAAGCTGAAGGGAAAAATCCATTCCAGCTTGATAGTAAAGAACCTGACTGGGCAAAGTTCCAGAACTTCATTGAATCTGAAGTTAGATTTAGTTCTCTGAAAAAAGCATACCCAAAAGAAGCTGGCGAGATTTTTAAAGCAGCAGAAGAAAATGCTAAGTGGAGATATAATTCATATAAAAGATATGCAGATATGGCTTATGATAAATAGACGGTAGCTTTTTATTCAAATATTGTGATTAGGCTGAAGTCAAACCCGGTTAACCCGGTGTGATCTCAGCCTTTTTATTTGCATTTTTATAGATGTAATTTACTACATAGTTTGTCATTTTTTTCACGAAAATTTTAAAAAGCATTATATTTGTTTTAAATCATAATCAAAAACACTATGAAACTTAAAGAACTTTTGTTTTTCCCCTTCCTTCTGTTTGCAATAAATTGCTGTGCGGCGAATAATAATAATTCAGAAGAGCCTGAGTTGGTAGAATACATTAAAAGCAGGGCTAATGATTTAGAACTTGCTGCTGATCTTGATAAAATAATTGAACCAGCCAAAAATGCGAGGCTTGTTCTTTTAGGTGAAGCCAGCCATGGAACACATGAGTATTACGCCTGGCGTGATAGTATTAGCAGAAGGCTTATTAGTGAACACGGTTTTAACTTTATTGCAGTAGAAGGTGATTTTGCAAGCTTGTATGAGCTTAACAGGTACGTTAAGAATATGCCCGGAGCTGCTCAAAGTGCTCACAATGTATTAACAAAACTTGACAGGTGGCCACCCTGGATGTGGGGAAATAAAGAAGTTCTTAATCTTGCCGAATGGTTAAGGGAGTTTAATAATGATTTACCGGATGAAAAAAAAGTAGGGTTCTACGGGAAAGATGTTTATGACGAATGGAGATCAAAAGATGCTGTTTTATCTGTGCTGGAAAATGTATCAAGTGATATTTTTAACCAGGTAAAAGAACAATACAGATGCTTGGCGCCATATAAGCCTGATAGCTGGATGTATGCCCGTGCTGTTGCTTCCGGAAATCCGGATTGTACTGATGAACTGAAAAACGCTGTTCAGATTATTGAAAACCATAGAGAAGAAATGCCATTATCAGACTATGAGTATTTCTACTTGTTGCAAAATGCACTTGTTGTTAAACATGCAGAAAAATTCTATAGAAAGGCTGCTACATCAAGGGATGCTTCCTCATGGAATAGCCGGGCTAGATATATGCATTTTGCAGTTGAACGTTTATTAAAACTTTATGGCGAAGATTCAAAAGGTATTGTATGGGCTCATAATACACATATTGGAGATGCAAGGTTTACCGAAATGCAAAACTGGGGACAGGAAAATATTGGACATTTAAGTAGAGTTAAACATGGCCCGGAAAATGTCTTTTTAATTGGGTTTGGGACATGGAAAGGCACTGTGAAGGCCGGTTCTCAATGGGGAAGCAGAATGCAAAAAATGAACATTCCGGAAGCTGCAAAAAACAGCCATGAAGATATTCTTTCGAAAGTGAAATTAGACAGGTACTTCCTTGTTTTTAATGATGATGACAGAAGACATTCTGAATTCACCAAAGAAAGGGGCAACAGGGCAGTAGGTGTGGTATATAACCCGGCAAATGATCATAGACAGAACTATGTTAGTACAATTTTGCCACTTAGATATGATGCTTTTATCTTTTTTAGAGAAACTAAAGCCTTGGAGCCCATTAAAAGATAAAGCAAACTAATTCTTAATTAAAACTTTTTAATAATTATCGGTTAACCTTTATTTATCGAACTTAAAGGTTGCGCAAATATTTTAACGTCTTGGCCTGTAATTGTTTTGTCACATAATATTGCCAAACGCTCAACAACATTTCTTAACTCCCTGATGTTTCCTGTCCAGTGAATTTTTTTCAACTCAGTATATGCATCATCAGTAAATTCTTTTAACGGCATTCCCTGGTCACTGGAGAGTAGTTTTAGAAAGTGATTAGCCAGCAGAGGTATGTCCTCTGTCCTTTCATTTAATGAAGGAACCTGGATGAGTATTACACTTAGGCGGTGATATAAATCTTCCCTGAAGTTGCTGCTTTCTATCTCTTTCTGAATATCTTTGTTTGTAGCTGCCAGTACCCTCACATCAACAGATATGTCTTTTTCTCCGCCAACTCTTGTTATTTTATTTTCTTCCAGAACACGTAATACTTTTGCCTGGGCTGCCAGGCTCATATCACCTATTTCATCAAGAAAAATGGTGCCGCCATGAGCCAATTCAAAATTTCCCTTCTTCTGCTTTATTGCTGAGGTAAAAGAACCTTTTTCATGTCCGAATAGTTCGCTTTCAATTAGCTCGGATGGAATGGCTGCACAATTAACCTCTATAAATGGCCCGTCAGCTCTATTGCTTAACTGATGTATCCAATGCGCAACCAACTCTTTCCCCGTTCCGTTTTTGCCGGTAATAAAAACCCTGGCATCAGTTGGCGCCACACGTTCTATTAAATCTTTTATTCTTTTTATTGCCTCTGACTCCCCAACCATCTCAAAAGACTTATTCACCTTCTTCTTCAAAACCTTTGTTTCACTTATAAGTTTTGTCTTATCCATTGCATTACGGATGGTAATCAATAAACGGTTTAAATCCAAAGGCTTGGCAATAAAGTCATAAGCTCCTTTCTTTATTGCCTCAACAGCCGTATCTATCGTGCCATGTCCACTTATCATTACAACAGTAGAATCCGGAGACTCCTTCTGAAGCACATCAAGAACTTCTATACCATCCATCTTTGGCATTTTTATATCACACAATATTACATCATATATTGTTTTTGACGCCTTTTTGATACCCTCTTCTCCGTCTTCTGCCAAGTCCACTGTAAACTTTTCGTACTCTAATATGTCTTTTAAGGTACTGCGTATGCTTTTTTCATCATCAATTACTAATACTTTAGCCATTTCTTATTAAAAAATTTTGGTTTGTAATTAATACTTTATATGAAATCTTTTATAAAGATAAAACTTCCTTGTTAATAACTTATTTATGTTAATATCATTTTACAACTTATGTTAAAACTTGTTTTGCAAAACAGGTGATTCACTTGTGAGAAAACCAAGATTCTCGCTGTTTAGTTTTTTGTATAAAATATAAATTTGTATGTATTGCTTTTGCTTAAAATATTTAAACACATTCAATATCTTAAAATCTGTTATTTTGAGAAGTTTTTAATTATATTTATGCTATCAGTTTTCGACAACAAATTTAATAACCTTTAAAAATAATAAAGCTATGTTAGAAAATAAGAATCCTGAAACTATCAGTGTCATAAGCTACTTATGCCGTGTAGCTTCAATCTTGAATCTTGGCAAGAAGGTTTTTGCTTTAATACCTCTGCTTTTCCTGACGGTATTATTATCAGCCCAGGGAATTATTATTACAGAAGATGCCAAAGAGGAAGCCGAGCCTCATGAATCTTCAATACTTGATATTCAATCGCAAGACAAAGGTATTCTTATACCTCGCATGACTGTTGCAGAGCGTGATGGTATAGACTCACCCGCCCATGGCCTTATGGTTTTTGTTGATGATGAAGTAGAAGGAGTGCATGGGTTTTTCTATTATGACTCTGCAGCAAAAGAAGGCCTTGGCCAATGGAAACAGGCTGCAACCGGAGATGCGGCAATTATGCCCGGAGAAACAGGGCGCGTGGCATACTGGGAAGATGGAACTACAATAAGCCCTCATGG